>JBDRGF010000120.1:0-2368 GCA_043818055.1 Pseudomonadota bacterium
GATTAATAAAGAATCCTGGAAGATAAATTTTTGCAGGGAAAGACCGGGAAAATCAAATCTTCCATTTGAAGATTCAATGTGGTCTCCAACCGGTGGAAGCTCGCATATTCCAGAGAAGTTTGGAACAGTAAAATTTAAATAAAAAAGGGGTCAGAGTCATTTTATGGTAAAAAAATGTGAGGAGAATATGATACATAAGTACAAGATGTTTAATGCTCCTTCGTCTTACACAATAGAGTGTGCTGCATCGCTGGGGATGAATTGGGTGATAGTTCATTCAATTGGATTATCGGGACAGACGATTGGTCTGCCCAGCTTCATTTCTTACGATTTGGATATGATGAATCGTAAGAAGATTGGTCCATCAGGGCAGACGACTGATATCCCCTATCCGATATATTTTGAAGACTATCCAAAGGTGGCTGAAGTACGTCGGTATCAGGATGCGGTTTGGATAGAACCTTTGAAAGCCGAAGTAACGGCGCTGTGCGACCAAGCAAATCGTTTAGGACTAAAAGTTGCATTCCACCTGTACGAACCTACCATTCCGCTTGTTTTTGAACAAGAATATCCGGAAATAGTAGGTATCTGTAAACGACAAACACAGGGGGGTACTGTGGATGTCCATAGCCATCTTGACCCAGATAACCCGATTACTTGGCAGCTAATGCGTTCTAAATACGCAGAGATAGCCCGTACTTTCCCGAAGGTGGATATGATGATAATAAGTACATGGGACGGCGAGGGAAGTAATTGGTGTATCCCAAAATCGAAAATGCCGATACACCGTCGGATTGTAAAGCAAGTGGAATCCGCCTTGGAAGGCGTTCGTTCAGTTCGAAAAGATTGCCAGATTTGTTTGAGGTTGTGGGGTAGAAATTGGCCAAGCGCTTTGTATCGTGATGGTCACAGATTGATTGAAGAATTAACCGGTGTGAAAGATGCGACAGAGTATATGCAACCTGTTGCCAAAGTACATAATGACCCTGATGTTATTTTGCCAAAACTCTTTGCTGAATTGCCAAAAGATGTACCGATAATGTACAAATCAACGCGAATGGACATACATGATGCCCAACCGCTCACTTATGCGGCCGGTACCTACCCAAAGGATCGTGAACAAATAATTGAGGTTTCGTATGAATTATATCATCAGAAGCCATGGCCATGGTGTAAGGTAAAACATATAAGGTTAGGTCTTGAAGCCGCGGCAAATTATAATCTCGCAGGCTTTCTGGCATTGTCTGTTAACATGGGAAACAACGATAGAAATGTTAATCCGGAAACTGGAAACTTAGGCAGGATGAACACATGGTTCTTTGAACATCTGATGCAAGGAGATAATCGCACGGATATCGAACTCACTGCTGCGTGGCTTGAAAAGGAGTTTGGATCACCGCAACCAAAAGGAGTGGTCGAACTGTTACTCGAAGCCAATGACATAGTGGATAAAGGCATTCAATGGGGCAATGGTGTCTGGATACGGCAGCCATTTGCTTCGCTTCACACTATGAAACTAAACTGGATGTTTGACGGTTTTATTGATTCTGAGTTTCCTTACAAGATGGCAAAGCCAACGAAAGAAACAATAGAAGGTCTTATTGAGATGAAGCACAAGGCATATGACCGTGCATTGTTATGTATAGCAAAAATAAAAGCAATGAGAGCCGGGATGCATCAGAAACTTTATGAAGAGATGCTATCGGGGTTCACAATGCTTGCAGATTTCATCCTGCTTTCAAGGGATTGGCAATCATACATATTGATGCAGTACGGGATAGAGCGTGGCGTGTACCCGGCAACGAGAGTAAATCTGGGTAGGATGTCAAGATTCGTAGAAAACTTTATCTGTCATCTCATCGAAAAGGGAGATACTCAGGCGGTTAAACATGTGATAACACACATTGAATTTCCTGATAAGTTTGCACTAACATAAGATAGGGACACTATTTTTTTGAAAACAATAAAAGGAGACAGATACTATTGAAACTGATGCAGAAAATCCTTGGGAAGTAAAATGTAATTATGTTAAAACAAAAAGGAGTTAGGAAAATAGTCGCTGTCCCCATTTTAATAAATGAGGGGGAGTATTGAAAGAATTAGAATTTTGGGATGCACATTGTCATATAAATGATGAAAAGGATTTAAATAAAAGTTTGAAATTTGTTTTAAAAGAGATGGATAAGGCAGGAATTTTAAAAGCATGTATTTCTACCTTTCTGGGATTTACAGCAAAAAATGTAAAAGAACTTAAAAAAGGAAATAAAAATACATTAAGCATAATAAAACGATATCCAGATAGATTTAGAGGAGCATGTCAGGTTAATCCTTTTTATAAAGAAGAATCGCTAATTGAAATGGAGAATTA
>JBDRGF010000121.1:0-10952 GCA_043818055.1 Pseudomonadota bacterium
GATTTGTGCTATAAGGGTGCATCAAAATTTGAAAGGGGGATTTATGGCAAATCAGGGTGGTGAAAAGAAGACGGGCAGCAGCGGTCTGGCTCCTAATATTGCAGGCCTTTTGTGTTATCTCTGCGCTCCGATAACCAGCATCATTTTCTTAATCCTTGAAAAAGAGAATGCGGATGTCAAATTTCACGCATGGCAGGGGACGGTCTTCGGTGTAGCCTGCATCGCAATTTCGGTGTTGCTCTCCATCTTAGGCGCTATCTTAGGCGCAATCGCGAGCTTCCTGGGTGCTTTGATAGCTATCATCTATCCGATCTTCTGGCTCGTTGCTATCGTCGTCTGGATCGTATGTATGGTCAAAGCTTATCAGGGTGAGCGCTGGAGAATTCCGGTTTTGGGCGATTTTGCAGCCGATAAGGCAGGTGTGTGATAAACGGTAGTTCTACTTTGAACAGAGTAAAGGGCTGGTATCTCCCTTTGATAGGGGTACCGGCCCTTTTTTTGATCGCCTTTATCTATCCATATTTCCATACATCCTTCAAATTTTGCTTCATAAAGAGGGTGACAGGTCTTGATTGTCCCGGGTGCGGAATGACAAGGGGGATGTCCGCTCTCACCCATCTGCATTTTATGGATGCGATACTATTCAACCCTCTCTCCCCAATAGTTGCCCTATGGCTTCTGTATAAATTCTACCAGTACTTATACTATATGATAAGAAAGCAAAGATTCGAGCTCCCGCTGTCGGCAGGCTCGACCCTTTTGCTATCGTACACTTTCCTAGGGGCGTTGATCTTTGTATGGGTATTCAAACTCATATTTGGCTTGGCGGGCACCATGCAATTAACCCCTCTAAATCTTGATTTTTTTCATTAATATTGCTCTAATCATTCAAGCTTTCAACAAGGAGGTCAGTTTTGTTAGAACAGAGAATAAAAGAGATAATCGAAGTCGAAATTGCTAAGGATATAAAGAAGAGGGCGAGCGAAGTTAAAAAGCTGGGAGATGTTGTGATCGCGATTGAGATGACCGATCTCAATAACCAGACCTGGCTCATCGATTGCCGAAACTCTCCACCGAGCGTAAAAGCCGGCACTATGGAGAACCCTGATTTACATGTGAGTCTCGCCAGCCCCGATTTCATCGAGATATACGAGGGCAGGTTAAAGGCGGAGAGCGCTTTTTTCACAGGGAAGATCAAACTCAAAGGGAGCATGGGTTTGGCCATGCGTTTGGGCACGATAATTAAAAGGTAGCGGATGAAGATTCAGATATCTCAAATTAATACGACGATCGGAGATTTTTCCGGCAACGTATCGAAGATCAAGAAAAAGCTGAAAAAGGCCATCTCAAAGGGCATTGACCTCGTCGTCTTTCCGGAGCTTGCCATATGCGGATATCCTCCGAGGGATTTTCTCGAAAAACCATCATTCATCAAGAAGAATGAAATCGCTCTGCGGGAGCTCGTGAAGTCTGTTGGCGATATAGGTGTGATCGTCGGTTACGCAGCTCCTAATCCTATGCCTCATGGCAGAGGTGTGCTCAACAATGCCGCAATGATATTTCAAAAAAAAGTTTTGTTTGAACAGGCCAAGACGCTGCTTCCAAGTTACGATGTCTTCGATGAGACGAGATATTTTGATGCGGCCTCTTCGCAATCTGTATTCAAATTCAAATCGAAGACTATCGGGATTGCTATATGTGAGGATGCCTGGAGCGAGGTGGAATTCGGCGGTAGGGTTTTGTATAGCTTCGATCCTCTGAAGAGGCTCAAAGATCTCGGAGCTCAAATTATAATCGTGATCTCAGCATCGCCTTACCATCTTGAAAAACACAAGCTGCGGGAAAAGCTCATAAAGAGGGCGGCTTTAAAATTACAAGTTCCTATAGTTTATTCAAACCTGGTCGGTGGAAATGACGAGCTGGTCTTTGACGGCCGATCTGTTGTAGCAGACAGCGAAGGCAATCTGGTCGCGATGGCTAAAGCTTTTTCGGAGGATACACTTATCATCGATACCGAAGATATGAAACCTATGCAGAGTATCGAACATCTTCCGGATGAGGAGGAGCTGCTTAAGGCCTTGACGCTCGGACTTAAGGATTACATTAAGAAATGCGGCTTCGACAAAGTTCTGCTCGGTCTCTCAGGCGGTATCGATTCGGCGCTTGTTGCGACGATTGCCGCGAAGGCTTTAGGCCCGAAGAAGGTGCTGGCCGTTTCAATGCCATCCCCTTACACATCGAAATTGAGCATAAAGGACGCCCGCGAGCTGACAAAAAATATTGGGATCGAACTGAGAGAGATTCCTATCGAGGAAATATATGCAAAATTCAGGAGATCGCTCAAACGAAAATCAAAGATGACGATCGTCGAGGAAAACCTGCAGGCGAGGATTCGTGGAACAATTTTGATGGGAATTTCAAATGATGAATCTAGATTGCTGCTTAGCACCGGAAACAAGTCGGAGCTGGCTGTCGGCTATTGCACCCTCTACGGCGATATGGCGGGAGGCTTCGCCCTGATCTCCGATCTTCCAAAAACTTTAGTCTATAAGCTTTGTGATTTTATAAATAGAAAACGCGAAATTATTCCTGAGAGCATAATGAAAAAGGCGCCGAGTGCCGAATTGAGGCCGAATCAGAAGGATCAGGACGAGTTGCCCGACTACGATGTACTCGATAAGATTTTGAAGCTCTACATCGAAGAGAAGAATGGCGAGGCTGCTATAGTCGAAAAGGGTTTCGACAAAAAGATAGTCTCCTTCATCATAAAGCGCGTTGACAAAAATGAGTACAAGAGAAGACAGATGCCGGTCGGCATCAAGGTAACTTCAAAGGCTTTCGGACTAGGCAGGCGTTTCCCGATAGCTTGTAAAATAGAATGAAAGAAAAAGGCGCATGTGACTAGGGGCAAGAAGTCAGAAGCAAGAAAAAACAAATGCCTTGTGGTATGTAGTGAATAGCTCAACAACCTTGCCCTTCACCCTGAATGGGGGAAGGTGGCCAGCGGCCGGATGGGGGCGATGTTTTTTCTACATACTACATGCCATATGCTATATACGGTTTTTTATGAATAACGGTACCCTCTACATAATTGCAACTCCGATCGGGAATCTTGAAGATATGACGCTTCGAGCCTTGCGTGTTTTGAAGGAGGTCGATCTCATCGCCGCAGAGGATACTCGAAAGACTCGTAATCTTCTGACCCACTTCGATATTCAAACGCCGACGACGAGCTTCTTCAAAGGCAACGAGAACGAGAAGTTCTTCTCACTCATCGAAAAAATGAAAGCAGGTCAAAATATAGCCCTCGTGAGCAACGCCGGCACCCCCTGCATATCCGATCCCGGTTTTCCCCTTGTAAAAAGAGCAATCGAAGAGGGGATAACAGTTGTTCCGATCCCCGGTGTTAGTGCTGTAATCGCAGCCCTTTCAGCCGCAGGCCTCCCCACCGACCGATTCACCTTCTTCGGTTTTCTACCTGAAAAAAGGGGGAAGAGGGGAAGGGTGCTTGAAATTATAAAAGGACTCGACCACACAGCGGTCCTCTATATGTCACCCTGGAAGGTTCTCCATCAGCTAAATGAAATGGCAGAGCTCTTTCCTGACAGAGAAGCTACCCTTTGTCATGAACTCACGAAGATTCACGAGGGGTTTATTCGCGGAACCATCAGCACTCTTTGTACCCATCTAGATCAACACCCCCCGAAAGGGGAATACGTGTTGATAATTTCTTCCTAATAAAAAAGGCGGGTTTTTCAACCCGCCCTTCGCTATTGTCTTAATTCTTAATTCTTAATTCTTAACTCTGCATTTATTGCGCATCTTTCGTCTCCTCAAACTCCGCATCCACAACCTTTTCATCCTTTTTCTTTTCTTCAGCCTTCGGTTCTTCGGATGATTCGCCCGGCTGCTGTTCAGGTTGACCTTCAGCTCCCGGAGGAGGTGTTTGTGCTTTATACATCGCCTCGGCTATTTTATGAGAGGCACTCGTCAGCGCTTCCATAGTCTTTTTAATCTCGTCGGCGTTGTTGCTCTCGATCGCCTTTTTACAATCTTCGATCGCTTTTTCAGCATTTGAAATATCGCCGACGGGAATTTTTTCACGATTTTCCTTTATCATCTTCTCCGTGCTATAGACTAACGAATCGGCCTGGTTCCTTGTGTCGATCTCCTCATGTCGTTTTTTATCTTCAGCTGCATGTGACTTAGCCTCGTTCACAAGCTTGTCGATATCCTCCTTGGAAAGTCCCGATGAGGATGTGATGGTGATCTTCTGTGTCTTCTGTGTCGCCATATCCTTGGCGGATACATGAACGATGCCGTTGGCATCTATGTCGAATGTGACTTCGACCTGTGGCACACCGCGTGGAGCCGGTGGAATACCGTCGAGGTGAAATCGACCAAGGGTTCTGTTGCCGCTTGCCATTTCACGTTCGCCCTGCATGACATGCACTTCGACGCTCGTCTGGCTGTCCGCTGCTGTAGAGAAGACCTGACTCTTTCTAGTCGGGATCGTCGTGTTTCTGTCGATCAGCTTTGTCATGACGCCACCCAGTGTTTCGATTCCCAAAGAGAGTGGAGTGACATCGAGAAGCAGCATATCCTTCACTTCGCCGCCAAGTACGCCGGCCTGAATTGCCGCTCCGGCAGCGACGACCTCATCCGGGTTGACTCCGTGATGCGGATCCTTACCGAAGAAATCCTTTACGATATGTTGCACCTTTGGAATTCTCGTCGAACCGCCGACCATTATGACCTCGGCGATATCTGCGGGTGTTTTCTTCGCATCGGAGAGTGCTTTTTTGCACGGTTCAATTGTTCGTTGTAGATAGTTGTCGACAAGCGCTTCGAATTTCGCACGCGTCAATTTGAGATTCATGTGCTTCGGACCTGAGGCATCGGCTGTGAGAAATGGGAGGTTGACGTCGGTTTCCATCGTCGATGAGAGTTCAATCTTCGCCTTTTCAGCTGCCTCTTTGAGGCGCTGCAGCACCATCTTATCTTTCGAGACATCGATTCCCTGATCCTTTTTGAATTCGGTGATCAGATAGTTCATCAGCTCCTGATCGAGATTGTCGCCGCCCAGATGTGTGTCGCCGTTAGTGGATAGCACTTCAACGATATTCTCTCCAACCTCAAGGATGGAGATATCGAACGTTCCTCCACCGAAATCGAAGACTGCTACTATCTCATCCTTTTTCTTATCGAGGCCGTAAGCGAGTGCCGCGGCTGTCGGTTCATTTACGATTCGTTTGACATCGAGCCCTGCGATCCTGCCAGCGTCTTTTGTCGCCTGTCGCTGAGAGTCGTTGAAATACGCGGGCACCGTGATAACAGCCTCCTTGACCGTCTCCCCAAGATATTTCTCCGCAGCGGCCTTCATCTTTCTCAGGATATGCGCGGATATCTCAGGTGGTGAGACCTTCTTGCCATCGATATTTACGACAGCGTCGCCGTTATCGGCCCTTTCGATTTTGTAAGGAACTATTCCGATCTCCTCGGGGACTTCGTCATATTTTCTTCCCATGAAGCGCTTGATCGAGTAGATCGTGTTGTCCGGATTTGTAATCGACTGACGCTTAGCGATCTGTCCCACAAGAATTTGGCCATCTTTTGTAAATGCGACTACAGAGGGAGTAGTGCGGTTTCCCTCTTCATTGGTTATGATCTTGGGCTCTCCACCCTCCATCACCGCCACACAAGAGTTCGTAGTACCTAAATCGATTCCTATTATCTTTCCCATCTTTCCTCCTAATTAGCATGTTAAACGGTTAGAACTATTTGAACTGCTATGCCCATATGGTGTAACACACCTATAATGTCAAGGATCTGAATAAAATTTCCTAACCTCTTGACTTTAATATAAAAAAATACCATTTAAGCTGTCGGCTGATAGCTGATAGCTGGTAGCTGAGAGCTAATTCTATGACCAAACGCGATTATTATGAAGTTTTAGGTATCGAAAAGGCCGCCGATGAGAGCGAGATCAAGCGCGCTTATCGCAAAATCGCCCTCGAATGCCATCCCGACAGGACCAACCACGATCCGGTCGCTGAGGAGAGCTTTAAAGAGGCCTCCGAGGCCTATGAGGTCCTCTCCGACAAGAATAAACGACAGATCTACGACACCTATGGTCACAGGGGTCTTGAGGGTAGCGGTTTTCATGGCTTTGATTCGATGGACGACATCTTCTCCTCGATGGGTGGTATATTCGAGGAGTTCTTTGGAGGTTTTGGTGGTGGCGGAGGTTTTGGATTTGATCCCTTCAGCTCTTCAGGGAAGCACAGAAAGAGGCGCGGGAGGGACTTGCAGTATCTCCTGGAGATCGATTTCAAAGATGCGTTTGGCGGGATAAAAAAGGATATCAAAATTGAAAAGACTGAAATCTGCGCAGCGTGCGAGGGAAACGGCTCAGAGGGTGGAAAGAGCATAAAGCATTGCAGCACCTGCGGCGGCACGGGTCAGGTCACACACAGACAGGGTTTTTTCGTCCTGAGCACCCCATGTTCACATTGTCACGGACATGGCGCTGTAATTGATAAGGTCTGCTCAAAGTGTAAAGGACATGGGCATATTGTGAAGGAGAAAAAACTCTCCGTCAAAATTCCTGCCGGCATCGGAGATGGAATGCATCTGGTATTGAGGGGCGAGGGCGAAGCGGGAGAGCATGGTGGACCAGCGGGCAACCTCTATGTGATAGTCAAGGTCGATCAACACAAATTTTTTCAGAGAAATGGGGATGACATCTATTATGAAGCAGGTATATCATTCCCACAGGCAGCCCTCGGTGATAAGATAGAAATTCCTACCATGGAGGGGAAGACAAGCATTGCAGTTCCTCATGGGACGCAACATGGTGACACGCTCAAAGTAAGGATGGAGGGCTTTCCAAGGGTAAATAGCTCTGCCAGAGGTGATCTGATAGTCATTTTCAAAATCAGGACACCTGAGAAACTGACTAAGAAACAGAAGGAGCTCTTGGAAGAGTTGAAAAAGGAGCTATAATTATGCACATAGAAACTATCGTTAAGAGGGAGCTCTTGCCGGCCGGTTTTAACTGTTATTATGAACACTGGTTTCCGGAAAATCCCATGGCGCTGGTCGTTTTTGTTCACGGTATCGGCGGATATACCGCCAAATTTCGTGGTATTTCGACCGAGCTCATCAAGAAAAACTACGCAGTAGCTATGTATGATCAGAGAGGCTTTGGCAGATCCGCCGGCAGGAGAGGGGATGCGGCTTCGGCACGTGTCTGGGTGAAAGATCTTGCCGAATTTGTCACCTTCACAAAAAATTCAATTAAAAAGGACTTGCCGCTCATCCTCATCGCCGAGGGACTGGGCACGCCGATATCGGTTTCATACATGGTTGAGAAAAAGGGGCACGCGGCCGCGTTCATAGGGCTCTTCAGCGCGCTGGAACAGAAGGTTGAACTCACCAGCTGGCAGAAGCGTCTGCCTGATAAAATTGTTAAGATGCTCCCCTACCTTAATGTTCGTTTTTCTGAGAACAACGACCCATTGTCGGTCAATGCCATTTCGCTCAGGGCTTATCGTGATATGGAATCTCTTCTGCATGTCATATATCCGATGGCGTACAGGCTTCAGGTGCCGACGCTCATGTTCAGCCACGAGGAGGATGCCGCAAACAGAAGGGCAACCGAGTCGGAGTTTTTTTCGAGGTTGCAGCAGCCGATAAAAAAAATGGTCGTATGTCAGCATGGCTTCGATCCATTCAAGGATGGAGCGACAGCAGTTGCCGACGAGATAGATACCTGGTTGCATGCAACTGAAATAATAAGGGGGAGACGATGAGACGATTTGCACTGATTGGTTTTTCATTATTGTTCTCTTTTTTACTGCTAAGCCAGGCTGCCGAGGCAAAGAGCTATAAGACGAAATTGAGAAGCGTGACGAAGAGCTCTGAACTCTACGATCTTCAAACGTGGGATGCCAAGATCCTCTGGCATTCGACAATTTTTACAGGGGATTTTCGCGACGCGTATGACAAGGAGTATATCAAACTGAATTACCTCGCAGGTGAGGAGAAACAGAGGTGGCTTGCTAAGCAGCTCGATCAGCAAAAGCATCTATGGGAGGTGCTGGTTTCGTTTTACACGAAGAGGGATTATAAACAGTTCAGCCTTGGCGCGGATACATTCTGGAAAATATTTTTGACCGGCGCTTCAGGCGAGATGATCGTTCCTATAACGATTGAAGAGGTACCTGTTACACCGCTCATCAAGGTGATGTTTCCACACGTCAGCAGATGGTCGAAAGTCTATCGCGTCCTCTTTTCAAAAGTCGATCTGGGAGCAAAACCCGTCCTCACGATGAGATCAGTTGTAGGTGAGACTAAGGTGAAGTGGAAGCTGAAAAACTAAAATCGCATGTGACCAGGGGGAAGAAGTCAGAGGTAAGAAGTCAGAAGCAAGAAAAAAACAAATGCCATGTGGTATGTAGTGAAAACTCAAGAATCCTGCCCTTCCCCCTGAACGGGGGAAGGTGCCCGTAGGGCGGATGGGGGTGAGGTTTTGACTACACGCCACATGCGCCTTATATCTTTTTCCTTAAAGTCGTTCATAAAATAAGATAGCAACTTATTTCACTAAAAACCGATAAAATATAAAATTAGAGAAAAACATTCATGAAACTATTCGGCATAGGAAAATAGCATACCTTTGGCCTGCTTCAGGCGGCATCTAGCCGGTTGAGTGGGACGGTTTTAGCTTCTCAATCACAGCATCTGGATCTCTTCGTTGAAAATCAGGATGAGAAAGGGGTCCAACATTTTTTTAACTCGAGTGAAGGATCTCGAGTTTATCACTTCATCGGTAGAAATGTAAGCACGTTGGTCGAAGATCTTTCGATCAATTCAGAAGATGTAATCGAAGAGGATCTTGAGGTTGTCGAGAGTACGAAGCTCACTCCAGAACAACTCTTTTCGATGTTAGAGAAGGAATCTGATAAGACACATTCTTTATACCAATCCAAAAAAGATAGTTTGGAAGCTGAGTTGCAATCCTCTATTGAGGATGACCTGCAACTCATCGAGAGACGAATCGGATTTTGGTCAGAGCAGATCGGTCTAATCAAATCACTCCCCAGAAACGAACGAGCCGATTTTAAGCAGGACATCGTCGATGGGGGGCGTCTTCTTCTTGGTCGCATCTATAATATCCAGGCTGAGTTGTATAGAGAACCTCGTGCGCTTAATCCGCTCGGTCAGGTGCGATTGAGACGAGAGGCCGACAGAAGCGGTAAACGATCCACTAAGATCTCACCACCAAGACCAAAAGAGAGAGAGCAAGATGTTCGTCATGAGGGTCTTATCAACCATGACATTGGGTATGGCAGAGAGCTGATGCTCCGCCCGCATCAGATTGAATCACTCGATGTGATCAAGGGCGAGTTTGCACGTGTAAGAGATAATATCAAAACAAACGGCCTTACCGCTGACTTTCTGCAAGGGACAATCGTGATGCCTGTGGGTGGTGGCAAGACGCGTACGATGGTGGCGAGTTTCGCTGCAGCGATCGAACAAGGATTACACAAGGATGGCGATAAATTTATCATCCTCAATCACACGACACAGATCCATGAACAGAATTTACAGGTGACTGAGCTCCTTGCTCCCTATTTTGAGAAGCAGTTTGGTAGGCCACTCAAAGTATCGGAATACAAGGCTGAGAGTAAAGATCTGAGTGGTGATGTGGTTGTTGTTTCAATTCCGAGTGTCACAAGAAAAGATGGAATGAAAGCATTTGACTCGAGTTTGTATCACACTCTTGGTGATAATAAGATGTCAGTTGTTGCAATCGATGAGTCACATCACATCGGTTTGCAGGAGAAGCAGGGAACCAAGAAGAGCTGGCTGAAACTCGTCGAACGGATGCGAAAGATATCGCCGACCTTTTATAGACTTGGGTTTACAGCGACGCCGACCGGAAAAGAGGGACGCATCCTCACACGTGTGAGAGAGATGGACCTTATGCATGCGCGTGTGACGCCGAGGACATATTATGTTCCAGTTCAAGGTTTGGAGTTGCCGCAATTAAAGAGTAAATCGGACAAGACTTTGGAACTAGAGTTATTGAGGCATCCTGATAATGAAAAGCGCAACACTAGAATGTGGCAAGCTATCGATCAACATGGAATGCGACGTGAGAATGGCGAATTGGAGCCTAGCGTCATTTTTGGTGGCAGCATCAAACATGCCCTGAATATGGCAAGATCCTATAAGAGCTACTTTGATAGGGAGGGCAGGCCATTAAAGATCATCGGAGAGGACCGAGGTAGAATATCAAAAGGAGATATCGCAAGTCTTAAAACAGGGGCAATTGCGATCGTGAGTGGAAATACTAGCGATACTGTAATGCAACAGCTCTTCAAGAAAGTGGATGAAGGGAAGATCGAAGCAGTTTTTACAGTCGACAAGCTCTTCGAGGGAGCCGATTTATGGATGTTCTCTCATCAGGTTGGAGGCAGACCGACCTATTCGATGATAAAGAAGGGTCAGGAGCGGGGTCGAACGAATCGAAGAAGTCCAGGTGACGTAACCGACGATGGGAGAATTTTGCGTGACGCCCCAAAAATTCTCTTCGATGTGAGAGATTGGAGTCGAGGAGATCATATTGTCTCGTATAATGAGATGATATTCAATTTTCCTGTGGCGATTGATGCAAGCAAACATGGCCAGCTTATCGACATGATGACGGGAGAGAGTGTCGATAGTGTCGATCGAAAGGGAAAGGTTATAAGAATTAGTCCAAAGATAAAAACGATAAAGAGAGAAATACGAGAAGGCTGGGAAAAACCGATAATCGAAAAACTCCTTTCGATATTGGAGATCGAGTATAAAAATGACCTCGATTCAATGGCATATGATCTTGGAATAACAGTGGAGGAGTTTGAGAGGATGTTGAATGAAAAAGCTTGGGTACAAGTTGGAAT
>JBDRGF010000122.1:0-51259 GCA_043818055.1 Pseudomonadota bacterium
TCAAACTCCATGCTGTCGAAGATGTTCTCTATTTTGCCATGACCATATTTCTGAGCTTTGCCAGAGTCGAAGAGATCAAATCCTGTGGCAAGAACTACTGCTCCGACCTTAATTTCTATCTCTTCATCCTTGTCATCGAGATTGATGCATCCGAAGGGGCATGCACTCACGCATTTTGCACACTCCTTTCCGTTCAGATGCAGGCAGTTCTCTTTGTCGATCACCGCAACATTTGGAAGGGATCCCGGATAGGGAATGTAAATCGCCCTTCTCTCATCGAGCGATTCGTTGAATTCATTTTTGACCTTTACCGGGCAAATCTCAATACACTGGCCGCATCCGATACAGGTTGAAGTGTCGACATAGCGGGCCTTCTTGTTGATCCTTGCTACAAAATTGCCGTATGAGCCGAGCAGCTCAGTCACCTCGCTGTATGTGTATAGATCGATCGATTTGTTATGGAGGACATCGTCCATAACAGGATCGAGCATACAGGAGGCGCATTCCATGTTGGGAAAGAGGTTCTCAAATCTGGCTACTTTGCCACCTATACAGGGAGATCTCTCAACGAGATATACTTTGCGATTCTTCTGCGCCAGAGTCAAAGCGGACTTCATGCCGGCTACTCCCGCACCGACTACAAGGACTTCCGGGCAGATATCTATCTCCTTGATCTCAAGCGGTTCATGGAGCACCACACGCGCTACGGCGGCTTTGACGACCGATTTGGCCTTAGTTAACGCCTCGCCTTTGTCGGAGATTACCCATGCGCACTGTTCACGAATGTTGGCTATCTGTAAGAGAAATGGATTTAATCCTGCATCTTTCAAGATTTTGTGAAAAGTCAATTCGTGCTCTTTGGGGGAGCATGCTGCGATGACGACTCTCGTCAGGGAATTATTTTTGATCTCCTCTGAAACTAGCTTTTGGCCATCCAGAGAGCAGACAAGATTGATGCGCTTGACAAAGACTACATGCTCGAGCTTCTGCACAAACTGCAACAGCTCATCGAGTTCGATCCTATCTTTGATATTAGGACCGCATTCACATAGAAAAACCCCGACTCTCTCCCCCATAACATCTCCTGATTTCAAATCCGTTTGTCATTCTGAGCGAAGAGACTGTGTCGCAATTAGGATTTTGTATGTTCTGTCATTCTGAGCGTAGCGAAGAATCTTGTAATTTCTAACACTTAAGATCCTTCACTGCGTTCAGGATGACACCAAAAAACAATTACAACACAGTATCTGCGCTCAGCATGACATCAATATTATTACTCCACTTCCAAAGAATCGATTATTATCTTATTTCCATCGACCGCAGTTACCTGAAGCTTTGCCCCCTCAAGGACTGTATTTTTTGCAAAATCATTGAACCAGAAGTTCAAAGATTCCTCTGAAATTCTTAATCCATCGCCTAATGTAATGAAGATTTTAGTAGGTTTTTCAGTCAGTTTTTTGGATTCGATTCTTTCAAGCAATTCTTTAACAAGGTTTTGAACGATTCCGACTTCATGCATAATGTCCCCCCTTCATTAGATGATGTGTCACAATTAGGATTTTGTGCGTGCTGTCATTCTGAGCGAAGCGAAGAATCTTTTTATTTCTAACACTTAAGATCCTTCACTACGTTCAGGATGACACCAAAAGACAATTGCGATACAGTCTCTAAGTCGCTAGCTTTTATATCACTTTTAATATTAAAAATAAACATCTCTTTTGCCTTTTTCAATAGCGCTCAGCCCCTTTAGAATTTTGGATTTCATATCAGGGAGCGTGACTTTTTCCAGCTCCCTATTGATGAGCCTCTTTCCTGATTCAATCAGCGCATTATCTCCATAATCTACTATAAACTCCTTAAATGTGAGGATGGCGTTAGGGGTGCAATAATTGTGGATTGATGCTGTTTTAGCTAACTTCATAAATCGTTCCCCTGTTCGTTCGCTTCTGTAACAAGCAGTACAAAAGCTGGGCATATATCCCCTGCCCGTGACCTCCTTGACGACGTCGAGCAGCGTTCTCTGATCGTAGAGAGAGAACTGTTCCGAGTTTGCTTTGCTCACCCCTGAATATTCACCGGGCCCGGTGCGCGATCCGGCGCTGATCTGCGAAATGCCAAGGCCGAACATCCTGTTTCGAAGTTCGGCACTTTCGCGCGTGGATAGGATGATCCCCGTATATGGAATCGCGAGGCGAATTATGGCGGTTAACTTTAAAAAATCAGTGTCAGATACCGCATGAGGCGGATTTATGGTCTCTTGAGCCCCAAGGGCAGGCTTAATCCTTGGAATCGAGACCGTATGTGGCCCGAAGCCAAACTTCCTTTCAAGATAGTTGGCATGTGTTAGAAGGGCTAATACATCAAACTTGTAATCGTAGAGGCCAAAAAGGACTCCCAGACCGACATCATCGATGCCTCCCGAGATAGCCTCATCCATTGCAAAAAGGCGCCCCTTATAGTCCGATTTTGGGCCGGATGGATGCATCTTATTATAGGTTTCCCGATGGTAGGTCTCCTGAAATAGCTGATATGTGCCAATTCCAGCTTCTTTAAGACGCTTGAAATTATCAACGCTCATCGGCGGGAGGTTGATATTTATCCTGTTGATTCTGGATCCAGAGCGCTCAAAACGATAAATAGCGTCGATTATCCCTTCTAATTGTTCAATATTGGCTCTCACGGGGTCATCTCCAGCGACGAGAAGCACCCTTTTATGACCCTGGGAGAGCAAGATCGAGACCTGATTTAATATCTCTTCTGTGGAAAGCGAAACCCTCTGCAAGCTTTCATTATCCTTTTGAAAGGCGCAATAGCGACAGCTGTTCTGGCATCTGTTGGTGATGTAGAGGGGGGCGAAGAGCACCAGCCTGTTTTTATAAATTGAATCCTTGATCTTAGATGCCGCGGAAAAGAGCAACTCGAGGATATCCTCATCATCGTTGTGCAGCAAAATAGCGGCATCATTCAGGCTTAGTCCTTCGAGCTTTAGGGCTTTTTGAATAACGCCCTCGGCCATGCTTTTAGAAGAAGTCTTAGCATCGTCAAGCATTGACTGAATTATGTTCTCATCTATAAATGGCTTCATAAGCTTAAGTCGGTAGGCGCCCTTCCCAATTCATGCAGCAGATTGATCGTCTCATCAATCTGGATTTTCAGGTCCTTATCATACCCATATTTTTTAGGATAGATCGAGTAGAGTTTTTTATATTTTTCCGGCGTAACATTGAGCATGAGAGAATTGGCACCTGATAGGAGCGCTTTTTTTCTTGCTTTAGGATCCAATGTTTCAAGGGCTGTTGTGACAACGATGTTGGAATCCTCTTTCATCATACGCGTTCTTGCAAGATGCTCGATGATCATTTCTGGATTAGGTGATTTCGTATTTTCAAATGGGGTCGTGGGGGCCGGTATCAGAGGGCCGAATGAATACATCTCAGGATTGAGCGATAGAGCGCATTTGATATCGTTCAGGTGATCTTCAACCGAAGCATCGGGGAGACCCAAAATTGAACCGGTGATGAGTGCGTATCCGATCCTTTTCAGTTCCGAAATTAGTTTTAGCCTGGTTTCTAGTTTAAACCCGGGGCGGGATTTTGCGTAAATATTAGGGTTTGAAGTTTCAAACCTTAAGAGCACTCCTCTGGCGCCGGCTTTGTAAAACTTCTGGTATAGCTTCAGCGGAAATTCACCTATGCTCAAAAAGATCAGCACTGGGAAACGGTTGCGGATTGTTGCTATCAGATCTGCAAAAACATCATTTATAAGATCGGGATCCTCTCCTGATTGTAAAACCAGGGCCTTGAAACCAAATTCATTCGCGGCTCTATCGACAGATGCGAGAATTTTTTCATCTGACATGCGATATCTCTCTATACTTTTATTATCCTTTCTGATGCCGCAATAATGACAGTTGTTTCGGCAAAAGTTAGATATTTCCAGTATTCCATGCACGCAACATGAATTGCCGATTGTTTTGTGCCTGATATGATTGGCCTTGGATGTGAGGGTCGAACCCGTTTGAGAAAGCTGCAAATCCTGTTTGTCGAGCTCTTTGAAGAGTTCTTTCCAGACCTCTAATATTTTAAGGGCTTCTTTGGCTGTGATCTTCGATATTACAAACCCACCCTGCGCATATACATAATCGCCTAATTCAAGCTTTTCAAAATCGTTTCTTGCTCGTTTAACAGAATCAAAATACTCGATCGATACGATGTTATTTTTAATCTCGACAACTTTTCCGGGTATTGAGTAGCACATAAGTGTAGGGGCAGGTTTAAAACCTGCCCTATTCCATTTTTGGGCGGGTTTGAAACCCGCCCCTACAAAAATTGTTAAATCGATTGTAAAATGTCGTTCCAGGATTTGTCGAGATCGTTTGCAATACGAACTCCGAGCTTATTCAGATCATCAATAAGTTTCTTGTCGTCATCCCCGCGTATATTCGAAATTTGATCTGCTATCGAATCAGTGACAAACTGAACAACCTTGTATTTCATTTTTTGGGCTTTTCTTTCACACAATTTCAAAATTGCTTCATCGCTCAATAAGGAGTCTGCGATCAGCTTTATGTTTTCGGAATATTCCATTGAGAAATTTAAGGACTTATTGATTTTCTCTTTATCATCTCCGTACAAGCCGTCGAGAACCTGGCTGATAGACTCTTTTATCACAAATAAATTTGAACGAAGTTCATGTCTTACAAAGGAGAGATATTCCGGGATTGAGGCGTCCCCCTTTGGTTTTATTCCCTGCAATTTCTCGTTATATAATTTTGTGTTCACAATGCTCCTTTCAATAAATGTTCGATCTCAGATATATAATTCCGACATGTTTCCATGAGAATGTCACGGGTAAAATCAGGTCCATATTGTATTTTTCCTGCGACATCCAACTTCTCCATAATTTGCAAAGCATTTTTGAATTCTCTCAAGGCCTTTTTATATTCTTTTAGATATAGATATATGGTTCCAAGATTAAAATAGGCTAGCTCAATATTTGCATCGATATATAACACTTTTCTAAAGTTTTCCTCAGCTTCTGTAAGGTTTCCTAACCTGTATTCGACAACGCCTAAAAGATAATGCGCATCCATAGAGAGATTATTTTTCGCTATAATTTTGTTTAAAATATCGCAGGCATTTTCATAATCTTCCTGATTAGAAAGTATTTCTGCTCTAAGAAACAACGCCTTTTCATCATCATATTTGTTCTTTAAAATCTCATCGATGAGCTGGTTAGATTCGGCATATTCTCTCTTATTGTAATGTTCGAAAGCTTTCTGAAAGAGAACCTGATTTTCAATATTATTCGCGGAAACAACTTCTTTTGTGGGAAAAACGATATCGCTCACTTTTTTAGGATGCTCCTTGAATTGACTTGAGATTTCAGGAAAGGAAATGAATGGTTTAAAAGACTCCTCTTCGTCATCGAAACTCTTTTCATATATATATGTCGTTGGAAACATTCTCACTTTAAATCTTGTGGGCTTTTGCCACAGAGACTCTGAATGGCCAAGAAATAGATATCCCACATCGGATAGACAATCATAGAAAAAATCTATCAATCTCTGGGATATTTCAGGTTTAAAATATATTGTGACATTGCGACAAAAGATTATGTCGAGATTGCTGAATGTCTCATCGTCAAAGTCGGGTTTGGTAAGATTTTGATATTTGAAAACGACCATTCTTTTTATTTTTTCAGATAACAGATATGTATCGTTTTTTTTCGTAAAGTATTTTTTGATATATTCTTCCGGAATATTTTCCACGCTCCTTTTTGAGTATTCACCCTTTTCAGCAAATTTCAAAGCCTGCTTGTTGATGTCAGTTCCAAATATACGTATTTTCCAATCTTTTGGGAATTCCAGAGTTTCCAAAACCGCGATCGCTATTGAATAAGGCTCATCTCCACGGGAACATCCGGCCGACCATATTTGCAATTCCTTAGATGAGGAGCTTGCTTTTCGTTTGTAAATTTCTGGCAGAATATTTTTTATAAGTACTTCAATCTGAGGGCTGTTTCTAAAAAAATATGTTTCACCTATTACTATATCTTCAATCAGCTGGGTGAGCTCCTCCGGGCTTGTTTTCAAAAGTGAGTAAAACTCCATGAAAGAGTTGATTTTATTTATCGACATTCTGGAAAGAAGAATCGAATCAAGTATGTCTTTTCTGTTCTTGTCGAACGATATTCCGGATTCTTCAAGCAACAGCGCGTTGAACAGATTAAACTCTGCATCATTGGATTGTTTAGCTGTGGTCATTTTACCATCCCTGACAGAAGATTAGCCTCATCTTTATTAAGGACAGTGTCGAGGTTCAACAATATAATAACCCTTTTGCCAATCCTGACAACTCCATCGATGCAATCGCTCTCAGAGAAGTTGTTGAGAAGGTCGGGCTTAGGATCTACACTCTTATTTGCAAGGTCCACTACATCTTTCACGGCATCGACTATCAAACCGATAATATAATGTTTTATTTGGCAAATTAAGATTCGATTATGAAAAGATTTATTTGCTGCGACTTTGAACCTCTTTCTCATGTCCATGATGATGATAGATTTTCCCCTGAGATTGATTACACCTTCTATAAAATCCGGCGCTCCAGGAAGTGTGTGTATCTGTTGTGGCATCAGAACCTCTCTGACATGCTTAACCGCTATACCCAGTTCTTCGCCAAGCATTTCAATAACCACAATATCGCCTGCTGATCCTATTTTGGTATAATCGAAAGTCATTCTATCGCATTTCCTTTCATTTACATAATTGCTTAATTATTATTTCTGCTATCTTTTTGCCGGGGAGAACAAAATCAATAACTCCCATCTCTATTGCCGCTTTAGGCATCCCAAATACTACTGAAGTCTCTTCATCCTGAGCGATCGTCAGTCCTCCCTTTTCTTTGATGGCCTTTATTCCGGATGCTCCATCTTCACCCATACCTGTCAAAATTACGCCAATAGCCTTTTCCCCATAAACCTTTGCAACAGAATGCAATAATATGTTTCCAGGTTTATTATTATTTTCATCGACAATCGATATCAGCTTGATCGACATATCTTCGGCTATAATCATGTTAAAATTTGCAGGGGCAAAATAAATGACGCCTCCCATCAATTTTTCATTATCTTCTGCTAATTTTACCTTTATTTTACACTTTGACTGGAGCCATGAGACTAATTCTTTAAGAAAAGATTCGGATATATGCTGCACTACAACAACCGGACATCTGAGATGCGTGGGAAGTTCTTCAAAGATTGAGGCGAGTTCCTTAGGACCGCCTGTGGAGGTTACGATTGCGATAATTTTATATGTTGTAGAGTTTATCTGATGATAATGAAATAATTTGTCCTGTTCTTCAATTCTTGCAAGAGGGTGTCGAATAACTTTTACTTTGCTAGAGTCTTTGATCAACTTGAGAAATGCAGGAATCAGCTTTTGATTGGATAGCATTGTAGCTTCATCGTTGGTAACAATATCGATAACACCATAAGAAATAGCGTTGATCAGCTTAGTTTTGTCAATTTTTGAATTTGAATATGGAACTGCTAATATTGGCACCGGCCTATAGGCCATGATCTTTTTGATAATCAGATAATCGTCATGCACAGACATCAAATCGTCAATAATTATGACATCTGGCTTATGTTCTACAAGAGAGGATATAATATCCCTTGGCAACGACAGCTCTGCAAGAAGTACAATATCTTTATCTTTTTCCAAAATTCTTTTGATCGACTCTATAAAAGATAGTGTCGAACCTATTATTATCACCTTTATATTATTTTTGTTTAGGTCTGTAGTCATAAGATTTTCGTCATCCGATCAATCTGTCAATTGTATCCATGAGATTAGTTTGATCAAAGGAACCCTTTACAATATAAGCAGATCCTCCGGCTTCAATTCCTCTTTTTTTGTCTTCATTTTTTTCAAGCGCTGTGACAAATATAATAGGTATATTTTCATCTCTTTTGTTCTTCCTGATCAATGCACATAGCTCAAAGCCGTTCATCCTTGGCATCAATATGTCCGTGATGATTAGATCAAATGACTCGTCATTGAACTTATCCATAGCATCCATTCCATCGATTGCGGCTGTGACTTCGAATCCCTTTGTTTTAAGGATTGTACTCATGAGTTGTCTTGTGGAGAGTACGTTTTCGACAATGAGTATTCTTTTGCCCTGCCTCAACTTGCTTTGCAAAGGCTTCTTCTCAAGTAGAGCAGGATGGCACATATCACTTCGCCTGATTAAATCTCCTACATCCAAAATTACAATGACATCTCCCGTACCCAATATTGCAGCTCCGGCAACATTATCAACCTTCCCAAGATGAGGGCCCAGGCTCTTTATAAAAATCTCCTCCTCACCGCAGATTTCGTCGACTATAAATCCAACCTCTTTATCAAGCGAGGATGTAATTATAATATTAGCCTCATCTGAATTACCTTTTTCAGTTTTTTCATTCTCTTTTGGCAATGCGAGAATATCTCTTAAATTAGCAAGCGGCAGCAGGCGGTCTCTGATGCTTACTGCCATTTTGCCTTCCAGATGTGACATCTCACTTAGTTTAATTTTCAGACATTCGTTGACAGAATACATTGGGACGCCAAAGATCAATCCCCCTGATTTGACCAGAAGAACCTGGATGATAGCTATCGTTAACGGCAAAACAATTTTGAATGCCGTGCCCTCATCTTTTACTGAATCAAGTATGATCTGTCCTTTCAACAGTTCAATCTCTCTTTTGGCTATATCAAGACCGATTCCTCGTCCTGATACATCAGTAATGATTGGGCTGGTGGAAAAACCATCCATAAAGACCATATTGACAATCTCTTTCCCGGTCATCTCACTTAACTTGTCATTGGAAATGAGATTTTTTTGGATGAGAATGTTTTTGATATTTTCCGGATCTATCCCTGACCCATCATCCTTTATTTCTATCAAGACATTTCCGGCCTGATGATAGGCATGAATAGTGATGTTGCCTGATTTGGGTTTGCTTTTTTTTAGCCTTACATCAGAAGATTCAATGCCGTGATCTATACAGTTGCGCACAATATGCATGATGGGAGTCTTAATACCCTCCAGAACTTTTTTATCGAGTTCTGTCTCCTCTCCAATGATATTGAGATTTACCTCTTTTTCTTCCTGAGTTGCAATATCCCTGACCATTCGGGGGTAATTTTGAAAAATAGTGGAAAGCGGCAACATCCTCAGCTTCTTCGTTTCACTCTGAAGCTCTTCTACTACGGGTTCCAACTGAAGAACATCTATGGATATTTCGTCATAAAGGGTCGTTGAAACATCTTTGAGTTTAAAAAGTTTCGATGTGCACTGACTTAGTATATTCATAATCTCAGAATCAGCAGGAATATCAAAGGCGTTGAGTTTGTCGGTTAAAGTGATTATGTTCTTTGATAAATCGGAGGAGAGTTGTGAGGCCTTTTTTGCATGTGATAATCTATGAGGATTGCGCATCTTATTTATCACCAGCTCCCCAACCAGATTGAGCAACATTCCAACTCTTGATGAGGGGATTCGTATATAATCATCAATTCCCCCTTCAGAGACTTTCTCTTTGGTCATTTCCGTGGCTGGAATATTTTTTTTGAGCTTTCCTTTGCTGGGAGTGTTTTTTTCTGCAAGGCAGGAATCAAGCAATGAAAATGTTTCAGTGATGTCTATCTCTTTGTCGACTAGTGTATTCCTGATCACATCAAGGGAAGCAAAAATTGCATTTGCTATCTTCGGGGAAAATTTTATTTTCTTATTTAAAAGTTTTTCAAAAATATCTTCAATTTTGTGTGCAACATCCTGAATCTTGTTATATCCAAATACTCTCGCAGAGCCCTTCACTGTATGCGCAATTCTGTTCATCTCCTTGACGAGCCTGAGATCTGCCGGCTTTTTCTCGAGTTTGACCAGGGCGCGGTCGAGTATTGTAAGGTTATCTTCAATCTCAGCCCTGAATATCGCTATCAGATCTTTACTGATTTCTGTCATTGGATATTTCCTCTGTGTCATTCTGAGCGACTGGCCGGCAGGAGCGAAGAATCTTGTTATTCCGAACACTCAAGATCCTTCGCTAAAGCTCAGGATGACAAAAAAAGTAAATTCACTAACAGCCAAAAAATACCTACAGCCTAAACTCCCTAACCGAGTTGTTCATATCTTCGGATAACTTGATCAGATCGTTGGATGAAACAAAAGATTGTTTTGTTGATACGACAAACTGATGGGTGACAGCGTCGATGTTCTGCATCGCAGTTACTACCTGATCCGAGGCGCTTTTTTGTTGCTGGGTTGCCAGGGAGATATCTTTAGCGGCATTTGTGGTCTCCTCAACCATCTCCAGGCCCTTTCCCACCCATTTGGTTGACTCTTCAATTCCCATTATGGTCAAATTAGTCTCAGACTGCATTTCATTGATCACATTTCGAATCATCTCAGTTGATTCCGAAGACCTCTCAGCTAACTTTCTTACCTCCTGTGCAACGACTGCGAAACCACGCCCTGCCTCGCCTGCTCTCGCCGCTTCTATCGCGGCATTCAGAGCCAATAGATTTGTCTGCTCTGAAATATCATCAATGATCCTTGTGATATTTCCAATCGACTGCGATTTTTCAGCAAGTGAGAGGATCTTTTTGGCAGTTTCATCAACCTTGTCGTTTATCGAATGCATTCCGGTTAAAGTTCTGTCCGCAATATCAGCCACACTTCCAGCCTTTAGGGCGATCTGGGACGCGGTGGATGCGAGCTCTTTGATGGTAGAAGAAACCTCTGCAACAGCTGATGACTGGACATTGGCCCCGCTCGTCTCCTGTTCCGCGTTCTTTCGTATCTCTTCACATGCCGCATTGAGATGCAGGCTGGCATCCCGCACCTTTTGCATAAGCGAGCTTAACTTTTCAATGGTTTGATTGATCATGAACCCAAGTTTATTTAATATTTCAGTAGTAAAAGAAAAATTTGTCCTTACGGAAGAATCGCCCTGTGAAAAACGACTCAGGACCTCAAATCCCTCTGATAATCCCAATGCAAGTTCCATCGAGATATTCTCGACCTCAGTTTTCTGGGCAGCAGCAAGGTTGATCATGGCATCAAACTGATCGGAGAGGTGATCGATATCATCCCCTGAGTGTTTCAGATAGAGGATGCAATCCTTACAGTTTCCGATCTTATGGGCATATTCGCCCTGAACGCCATCCCCACAGAGCGTACCTGCAATATACCAGCATTTGACGCCTAATTTGCCAAATGCAGGGCAGGATTCTTTATTGCAGTTTTGCTCCTTCCAACACTCAAATCCCTTTCTCAACGATTTGGTTTGTGAAAAATTCCCGCTGATTAAAACTTCGTCGATGGCCTCTGTTACTCCGTTGATGCGCTTTGAAAACTTTTTAAAAATAAGAATTGAGAAAAAAAGTGTAAAAACCAAGCCCAGACCTAACAAGAGAAGAACATCCAGATGAGGAGTGCGAAAATATTCCAATATAGCAATAAAAATAAGAAAGCTTAGCGGAACAGAGTAACCAACAGCAATGCTTTTACCATAACTCAATTTCATCTAATCCCCCCTTCAAACCTGATCAAAGATCTTTTTTATAGACAACATTCCGATCAACTTATTTTCAAAATTGCAAACCCCTGTGAAATATTCAGCCCTCTCAGGGGCTATCGTCAGCAAAACCGGCTCAGTTAAACTTTTAGGTATAGCTTCTACCCGTAAAACCTCATCTACGAGAAGAGCTGTCTCTTTTTCACCCAACTCAATGACGACAAGTCTTGAGTCTTCTGTTAACTGCTCACTTTCCAAGCTTAACGCTTGCCTGATATCAGTAACCGACAGAATATTACCTTTTAAACTGATAATGCCCGCAATATTTTTTGGAGCCGAGGGCAAAAAAGTTATTTTATCTATGGTGATGATCTGTTTTACATCTAAAATATCAACGCCGAACCACTCATTTGCTAATCTGAATAATGCAAGTTCCACACATTCTTCTTTTACAGAATCATCTTTATAAAAATCATCTTCATGTATAGTTATCTTTTCTTCTTTCATGTTAATTCTAGATTCTCTTTAAATATGTTTGTAAATGTCTTAATTAATATAGCCTTTTATTTTTTTAGCCAATTCCTTCCCTTCACAGGGAAGA
This sequence comes from Pseudomonadota bacterium, assembly GCA_043818055.1. Lineage (GTDB taxonomy): Bacteria > UBA10199 > UBA10199 > 2-02-FULL-44-16 > JBDRGF01 > JBDRGF01. Next base: position 12,170 of record JBDRGF010000122.1, read on the forward strand.
GTTATAAACCCTTCAGCACCGGTAGTATTTATAATATTTTTTAGTTCACTTTCCTCTTTGGCCGACATGAATAGGACTGGAATCGCTTTGGTCTCTTTGAATTTTTTTAGCTCTGCAAAAACTTTAGTGCCATCAATTCCCGGAAGGAGAAAATCAAGGAGGATAAGCTGGTATTTTCCCGTTTTGGCCATCTTCAGGCCATCCTCACCTGTCTCAGCAAGGTCGATTTCGAAACCTTCAGGCTCTAATCTTGATTTTAAGAGAAAATTTATCGACGGGCTATCCTGAATTATTAGCAATTTATACATGCTACCTCCTTAAGTGAAAGAATTTATCATAAATCTCATAATGTTAACAGTAAAAAGTGACTTTAAATCCTTCCGCCCAAAAGCACTCACCCCCATCCGCCCTGCGGGCACCTTCCCCCGTCAAGAGGGGGAAGGGCACAGAGGAAAATGTCATTGGGGGCACCTTCTCCCGTCTCAGCCAGAGGCTGATCCGCTTTTGCGGAAAGGGTGAAGGGCATAGTGGAAAGGTCATCCCACTTCAGCTAAATTGAGGTTCCCCTTCCATCTGATCTTCAGGGTTTCCCGGATCTTATGATGGTCGGGGTGCGCTAGATGGGGGTCTTTATCAAGAATTTTTTGTGATGCCTCTTTTGCCGCGTTCAAAATCAGGCCGTCAAGGGTAAGGTTTGCCACCCTGAATGCAGGAAGACCAGACTGGCGTGTGCCGATGAATTCGCCCGGGCCTCTGATCTTCAGGTCCTCTTCAGCTATACGAAAACCGTCGTTCGAATCTATCATCACTTTTAAACGCTGTCTGGCTACCTCGGATTGTCTGTAATCGGTCATGAAGATGCAGTAAGACTGTTCATCACCACGACCTACCCTCCCTCTCAATTGATGGAGTTGTGAGAGGCCAAAACGCTCGGCGTGCTCGATTATCATAGCGGTTGCGTTTGCTACATCCACCCCAACCTCGACAACTGTAGTCGTTACCAATACATCGATCTTTCCATCGGCAAAACTTTGCATTGTCTCATCTTTGAGTTCCCCCTTCATCCTTCCATGCAAAAGATCAACATTGTATCTCGGTGCAAAATGTTGTTTCAAGCTGTCGCAGACGATAGTAGCTGCTTTTAAATCGACCTTTTCGGATTCTTCTATAAGTGGGCAGACCACATAGATCTGTCTCCCTTGTTTTAAAATCTTCTCCATCCCCTGCAAAAGCCTCGATCTCTGATTCTCTGAATACAGCTTTGAGATGATAGGCGTTCTCCCCTTGGGGAGCTCATCGATTATCGAGATATCCAGGTCGCCATACAAGGTCATGGCAAGCGTTCTGGGGATCGGTGTGGCAGTCATGATGAGCGTATGCGGAAATATTCCTTTATCCTTCAGCGCCGCTCTTTGTCTCACTCCAAAGCGATGTTGCTCATCGATGATGATAAATCCGAGTTTAGAAAAATCGACGCTTTCCTGTATCAGGGCGTGTGTTCCGATGATGAATGAAGTCTCACCGCTTTTAATTTTGTCCCTGATATCCCTCTTTTCACCCTCCTTCACAGAGCCCGTTAAGAGTGTTACTCCGAATGGGAGATCCTTTTTGAATTTTTCTATAGTTCTGTAGTGCTGGTTGGCAAGAATTTCAGTCGGTGCCATGAGGGCAACCTGATAACCCGCATCTATCACTTGCAACGCGGCGATGAGGGAGACTATCGTCTTTCCGCTTCCCACATCTCCCTGCAGGAGCCTGTTCATAGGTCGTGATCTCGCAAGATCATTTCTCAATTCCTCTATCACCCTTTTCTGTGCGTTCGTCAGCTCAAATGGAAGGGTTGATATAAATTCATCGTGAAGGTTTTTTGACCTCGGAAAGCTTACGGTCTCTATCATCTGAACGTAGCTTTTTTTAAGCGATAACCCAAGTTGGACGAAAAAGAACTCATCGAAGATCAGAGATTTCCAGACGTGAGAATTTCGGTCTTCAAGAAGTTTTATATCGGTATCATTTGAAGGGTAATGAAGCTGCTCGAGCGATTCCCGCGGATGAAGCAGATCATATTCATCTATCAATTGAGAGGGGAAATGAGGTTCTACATATTGAGAATATTTCTCCCAGGCATTATGTATGATCTTCCTGATCTGGCGCTGCGAGAGACCTTCTGTTGCCGGATAGACCGGGAGTATTTTGCCTGAAATATTTGAATCGGGTGGAATCTCGTAGCCCTGTGAACTTTCAGTCTCAGGGTGAACTATCTGAGGGATGTTTCTGAAAAATGAGACCTCGCCTGAAACTATGAACTGAGCTCCTATTTTAAAACGGGCTTCATAAGACTTTTGCTGAAAGCGGAACCACTTTAGCGAGATGAAGCCTGTGTCATCTGAGAGAATGACTTCGAAAATCCTCTTTCTGCCGCCAAGGAACGCAACTCCCGAGCGTATCACCTTACCAGAGATAGTCCTGTCCTTCCCCTCGATTAGATCAGAGATTTTCGATATCACCCTTCTGTCGATAAATTTTACAGGAAGAAAAGAGAGTAAATCCGCTACAGTGATAATCCCCAGACGCTCTAATTTAACAGCAACAGCCGGTCCAACTCCTTTGACAAATTGGACCGGCGTTGAAAGAGAATTCACGCTAGCGCATGAATTACTGAATGACTGTGAATTCAACACGACGATTTTTTGCACGTCCCATTGTTGTATTGTTATCGGCGATCGGATTCGACTCACCATATCCGACTGCTTCAAGCCGGTCAGGTTCTACGCCTTGCTGTACAAGGTATTGCCTGACTGAATCTGCACGTCTCTCGGAGAGCTTCTGGTTATATTCTGTAGGACCAATCCAGTCGGTGTGACCCCCGATCCTGATCTTCTTGAGCTGTGGATTCTGCTTTAGGATATTAGCAACGTCGTTGAGGATCGGATAGGAGATCGGACGAATGACAGCCCTGTCAAATTCGAAGTGAATCTTCTGTGTGATGACAATCTTCTCTTCTACAACTGCTTCAACCTCAACTGGCTTCACAGGTGGCGGTGTACGTTCGTGTCTAAAATTGACACCGAGCATTGCTCTCCAGTCGGGGGAACCGACGCCGTTCGTGATGCCTCTTCCGCCGGCAAGGGTTAAATTCAGGCCTTTTGCAGCTTGAGGTGTAAATTTCACGCCAGCAAGAAATTCCCAAGGCGTCTGGAGTTGTTTTTTAAATGCATTTTTTGCAACTGTCTCGGCCCACATTTCGCCAACTACTGCCCAGTCATCTGTGATCCTGACGTTTGCACCACCACCGATTCCAATCGTATCATCTATTATCGCATCGGTGTTGTTGCCATCCCATTGTGTGTTGGCGTAATTTCTGTAAGTGGCGTTCAATGTCAGGAATACGCGATTTGCGATATCGGTGTCGAAGACGAGTGTTGCGCCCGGTGACCACATGCCGTTACCTAAGAAATACTGCTCCTTGCCATTTGGAAAATAGAAGAAAGGAACCAAAGATAAACCGACATGGTATCTGTCGATATCGAGAAAACGGATCTTCGTTTCAACCCTTAAATCAGCCATCTTGAATTTTAAAGACTGTTTAGTGACTGCGGCAGGTGCAACGCTCGGATCATAAAATGTCATATAGGAGACCATGGGGAAATCAAAACCGAGTGACCACCAATCGGTGAAGGCAAAAGCCGCAGTAACGTGATGGGTGATCATATTGTCGATGATGCCGGATCTTCTTCTGTTCAGGGCATCCTGATATTCGAGTGGGTTTTTTGCGAAATCAGATGTCAAACCGACATTGAAACCGAATTGTTTTAAAGTTTTCGACTGCTGCAATGTGATATACTTTCCACCATCACTTGGCGGGGAATATGTGATCACATCGACATTGTGTCTGGCCTGAGCTAATGAGCTAATAAGCATCACAGGCAGAAGAATAAGAACACTTAAATAAAATCTTAGCTTTTTCATACGTTTATCCCCACTTTGGTTAGTACGGTTTGAATATAAGATTCTCGTATAATATTGAAATTATGAGAAAAGTCAAAATAAATGTAGGGGCAGGCCCCCGTGCCTGCCCGTTGAAGGGCAACCACAGGGGGTTGCCCCTACAAAAACATTTCAATATGAAGCAGATCTTCTTCTCCTCCTCATATAGCCTATTCCAATCCCCAACAGCGAAATTGCGATTATCAGATAGTGTACCAGTGCTGCCGACTTTTCATTTCCTAATGCTGAGCAGCCGCATCCGTGACCGGCTGCTACGAAACTTAACGGTTTCGATGCAACGGCGAAAGGAGTCACGTACGGATCACCTGTTACCTTGTCCTGAACTATCATATAATCGTTGTCACCGAGGCCTACTAAAAGAGCTGTTCCTTTAGTCCCTTTCGCCACCCTATTATCGATCTCAGTAAGGTATTCTTCAAATGTGAGCGTATCCTCATCTGCCTTTTTCATATCGCCAAGGCCTGAGAACCTTCCTGCTAATGATTTCGGGGTGGCCCTGATATTTGTTACGATGGCGTTTGTTCCAAGTCCCGTTTGTTGGCTATCAGCCATCGCATCGACACCGCTTGAGACTGTAACAACTTTATTGATTATTGTTGTGCCATTCGACTCTGATAGATCGGTTACGGGATAATTTTGATACTTTTGTAACACTGAAGGAACATTTGAAGCACTCATCAGTGGCAAGGTTATGCTTCCTTGAGCTGTTGGAAGTGGAGCGAGAAGCAGATTATCGATTCCCATCGATTTCATAGTCGGAAGGGGTTCAAAGTCTTTAGTGAAATCCCTGTTGGAGATATCACCTGCCGTCTGGAAGATGGCAAATTTGTTCCCTTTACCGACTCCCGGCAATCTGCTGCCGGCGGGAGCAAGGCTTGGGGAAACAGATTGCTTTGTCTGAGCCGCTAGAGGAAAGAAGCATCTGACGGTTATAGTCGAGTAGCTAGGTTCCCCGATGTGGCGATAATGTGTGAGTCCTGTCTTCAATACAACTTCATCCACCATCTCCTTATAAAGCTCAGCAATCTCGGCATCGGAATATCCAGAGACCTCAGCTGTGCATGTTGGCTCAGTCGCTGATACATATTTTGGTACTTCTTTAACAATTGCGCCCGGGGATTCGCATATGCAGTCGGTGCTGCATATCTGATCAGGTTTACATACCCTGTTGTCAGCATTGCATTCATCACCTTTGGTGAGAGGGCCAAATCTCTGGCACTCTAGTACATCTTTGTTGATTACAACAGTCACTTCACCTTGTCCCTGCATGATCATTCCACGAGGGGAAAGGCCTTTGAAGGTTTTAAATCCACCGGGTGGTTGAGGAACAACAAACCTAGATGGAACAACAGCCACAGCCGGGCGAACATTAGCGACTATATTATGTTCAACTCTTATAGATCCTTGAATCGGCTGTCTGAATTCCTCCCTCATCTCTGCATGTATTTGATTACTTGGAGGAGGCGGTTGATTCAGTGCGGATAAATCAATTCTATTTTCAATCGGCTTAGCCAGATCACGCGCACGGTTTGAAATATTCTGATCATCGGAGAGTTGAGGTTGTTGAGCGAGATTCTGGCCCCCCAGATTATCGCCAGATGGTAGTTCTCCCATCTGGTTCGATGCTTGGTCAACGGATTGAGGTATCGGGATTGCAGTTAGATCGTATCCCAAGAATTTAACCATGCCATAGAAGAGCATTGACGCTATGATATCTGTTGGATTCTCAGGTTGAAACATAGCCTTGTTGATGTATGATATCAACTCATCTGATTTTACTATAAATTCATCAGTTGTCCCTTCAGGAGCCTCAATGCGCTGCATCTTTTCAACAATCTGATCACGAATATGTGTAAGCATCATCGGTTGTGTTGCATCGGTAGCATATCCTATATCGTCTGCATCCGCCTGGGCTAGCAGCAAATTGGTGTTTATTTCAGATATCGTCACATCATTCATAGCCAGCATGAGTGTTTTTTCAACAGAGGGGGCAAACACTGCAGAAGTGCAAGCGGGGTTATTTGCCGAATGATTCCATGGAATAGGTGTAAGAGGATCAGGTTCTGGTATAGATACCGGTTGACGGCGTTTTGCTGGTTGTGCTTTTTTGACTTTTGTTTTTTTGACACCTATATTCCCACATTTATCGATATTACATGGATCCAAACAACATTCATGATCAGGGGGAAGAGCAATTTCGTCTCCTTGAATTTTACAGACTTCGATCTTCTGGCATGATGCTGAATAGTAATAAGGGGCATTCTTATCAGCGAATGGATAACTAGCAACTTTTTGCACCTTATCTATCAATCTGGCACTTGGCGTGGCGAGCTGTTCCATTACTTTAGGCAAATAATAATATAGATGAGACAACAACGTATCCGTCGGGCTATCAGCGCACTCCGGGTCTTTGGCATTATTACAGCATATCGGCCTTAAGGACAATGGCTGTTTGTTTGTGACTGCTGCTATGTTAGGTAGCGGATCATCAACATCGATGCTCGCAACACCCATTATTCCATCTTCAAGACCACTAACGAATTTAATAGGATCAACACTCTTTCCTCTTGTAAAACCGACCGGAATCATCTTTTTTTCGACAAACAGCGGTCCAAACGCAGCATGTACTTGTCCCGCTGATTTGTTGATATCCCCTTTCACTGGTTGTGCAACTACATCGCCCATGAGAATATCTGATTTTCCATCCTTATCGATATCAGAGATTTCAACTGCTGCAATCTGTGAAGTAGCTAAATAAGCTGGTATATACCGTGGAACGAGATTTGGATATTGAGCTGAGTTGGCCTCTGTTACAAAAATGATATTTCCATTTGCATCATTTGTTCCATAATAGACAGTAACGCCATTCGCAAACATTCTCTGATTGAGATTGTTTCCATTTGCGTCAAGTAAATCGCTTACAAAATAAACATCTGCAGTCGGATCGGTAAGTCTTTTTTTACGACCCCCTACTTTAAGACCCACCACTTTTGTATTTTTTCCTCTCCAACTCACAACACAGTCACTGATATCGTCTACATCGATATTTAAATTTCCACAAGCGATCTGATATGGGGCATATCCCTCGCTGCTATCCAGATTTGGAAATTTATCGACCGGCGGTGTGATTTCAAATGTTCTAGGAACAGATATATATCTGTTTTCAGAAGTATTTGTGAGATCTAAACAACTTCTTTCGTACATGTTCCGTGAGTGATCTGAGGGAGAAACCATGTATAGGTAATACTTACCGTCTGAACAATTTTTATTGTAATTTGGACAAGTCGAATCGCCGCTTGCAATCACCAAGCTTTTATCAACGCCTGCTTTTTTAACTACAGCCATATCCCACGATCCAGGAGGTGCTATGAAAAACATAAGGGGAGCAAATATCTCATTGGGATTTCCAACATTCTGATTGTTGTTCCAGCCATCAATAATCCCCGTAACTCCTCTGTCGCTTGTCCAGATAGTCCCAAAGGAGAAGTTGGGGTGTGGAATGATGTTTGAAACAGGTGTAAAGATCCCATTCTCTTCTATTCCCCATAAATCGCCCCAAGGATGAGCCTTACCGTCTTTGCAGATCCTTGGATTGCCAACATAATTAAGCATGAGTTGTTCATTTGGGAGTACAACTCTGTTCAAAATTGCATAACTCGTAATGTAATCTGTAACCTGCACATTGAATTTTTCAACTGCGATCGGGTTTAGATTATGAGCAAGCATGCTTGCCAAATTGTTAAAAAGATCAATTCCTTGTCCACCTCCTCTTGGCAATTGAAGTGTCGAATAACCGCTGAGTTTCACAGTATCCTGAACCATCTTTTTAAAAAACACCGTGGGTGATAAATAAGGTAAATTCATTGAAGTTGAAAGAAGATACTTAATCTGGGCAGCACCAACACCCAGAAGCAATTGAGGTGAAAGATCTAAATTCAACGGGTCATGACTTAAAGTTATTAAACCAGCATCCAAGTTGGCGATATCGTAAGTGATGACATCTTTGATAGAGTACTTGCCCTTTTCACTCGGATACAAAAATGTCCAGTCGAAAGGAGAAACTTTATTGATCACTGTTCCGGGATATGTAGAAATATCGTATGGTTTTTGATCCTCTCTGCCATCACCCAGGAAGGCTTTTTCTAGTGGGTCCTCACCAAAGATTGATTTGAATTCCCCCGGATTCCTAGGAGAACGAATATCAGCAACTTCAAGCTGGTGGCTTATTGAGTTTGTATCTCCTAAAGAAAATTCCATTCCCAGATAGTATTGACCGTCAACAAATCTGTTGGGAGAAAAACCGTGCATAGCTTTATTTCCAGATGAAGTTCCAGTTGCTTCGAGCATTGTATCCCTCGGTTGAACTGTCAGTCTTCTATTCCCTTCATCAGGCACTAGTCCTGGCACAGCAACGACATCACCAACTTCGTAATAAGTGCCATCAATCTTAATACGCTTATCCTGTTTGAAATTGTGACTATCGTCAAAGGCGCTGGGATGTGAGAAAAATTTGACATGTGTGGCATCGGATTTTTTTGGTGTTCCCTGCCCCACCTGTTCGTTAGCTGACCCCACAGGTCTTGGCTCCGAATAGTTCACCCTTCCCTGTTGTGCGATGAGATCTGGAATAAATAAATTGATTAAAAAGAGGGAAACAACGATTACCGTGGTGAGAGAACCTAATTTCATCTTCATTTTTTCCTCCGTGTTCTACCCCCCACCAAGGGGTTTTTACAGCAAGATTGATGCCAAAAGTAGGGGCGGTTTGCGAACCGCTCAAGTTTACCCTTTTAACAAATTACATTAAAAAAACAACTGTTTTATGGGATTATGCGATAACCAAAACAAAATACCGGCCGGGTTTCTATTCCAAAAGCAACTTCCACAGGGGCTTCACTTCAAACTTCTTGCCTGCATATATTTCCGTTCCCTCTGTATCGAGAGTAACTATCATCAGATTGTCGCATTTCAACTCTTCGGACGCTTCATAGAGCGCACTCATCTCCCTCTCCCTGGTCTTACTCTCTCCCATAGCGTAGCAGACCTGTATGAGTGAGTCTATGTTGATCCCTCTTCTTATGACAAAATCGATTTCTTTTTTATTCTTTGTCTTATAATAAAAGAGTTCCCGGTTTGGCCTGTGTCCCTTTCTCAATGCCCATTGAAAAACTGTATTTTCCATGAATTTCCCAAGATTCGGCACGATTCCAAAGGCAACAGCATGGACAAGACCATTGTCGGTCACATATATCTTGCGGGGGGAGCGCAGCTGCTCTTTTAATTTGTAATCAAAACGATTGAGCGAAAAAAACAGATAGCACTCCTCAAGATATCCTAAAAATTTCTGCACCGTCCTGACACTTCTGAACGAAAGTGCTCTTTTGAGGCTATTCAAAGAATATTCTGAACAAAAATTGGATATGAGATAGATCGCAAGGTTGTATAAATCCTGCGCGAACCTCACCTTATACCTCTTTACTATATCTTTAAACAGTATCGCTTCAAACAGAGTAGTGAGATACGGTTTTACATCCAGAAGCTTAGTCACTGGTTCTGGATAACCTCCATAGAGCAGATAGGATTCCAAATGGCCGATGAGTTTCCCCTTTTCCTCCGGCAGGAGAATGTCTTTATACAAAAATCCCCTTGCGGATAAATATTCCTTAAAGCTGAAAGGAAATACTTCTATCGGTATATATCTGCCGGTAAGTGATGTGGCCAATTCCTTGCTGAGAAGATTTGCATTGGAACCTGTTAAAATCAGGTTGTATCCCCTTCGATGTAGTTTATTTACAAAGAGTTCCCATTTATCCAGATTTTGAATTTCATCGAAAAAAAGATATTTTGCATCGTGATAAACCGAAAAAATTGCCTTAAGCAGTTCGTCATAGTTTTTGATCTTGAGAATATTCTCATCGTCAAAATTGACATATGCAAAATCTCTCCCCTTTAAAAGCATAAGGGAAAAGACAGATTTTCCGGCACGCCTTGGCCCCATTATCGCTTTGATCAGCGGCGATTCCAAATCGCTATGATATTTTGCCAGATTTTCCCTTTCAATAAAATCCTGTGCAACTATCCTCTCAATCTCAGCCTTATCCTGTAATATCGCCTCTTTTATCATTTTTACTCCCTAGTGAACAAAAAACGTATATTTTGTTCACTACAGTGAATATAATGCACAACTATGAGTATGTAAAGGAGTTTTTAGGCTGAGTGTGACATTCTTTTAACCCGGGAACTTCAGCCACAAAGTATCCATCCTCATCCCTCTCTAATAATCACATTAAATACTCTTTTTTGATCCTCATATACACACCTCTTTTCAGCACGCATATTGAAAGTAAAGTCAATATCGTACTTCTAATCTTTTTAAAACCAAACTTATTCCCTTGACATTCATAGTATCTGGAAATAGCGATAAAACTTACATTAAAAGGGAGTCGGAGGATAATATGGTGCTGCCGGTTATCATAGGCTTAGGAATAGTGGCATTGCTATTGAAGGGATGTAGTCCCCAGGGCTATGTCGAAACCAAAGGAAAGAGATACAAACCCATGGGGGATGAAGATGGTGACGGGGTAAAAAACATCGTCGATCGCTGCATGTTCAAAAAAGGGCCGCATTCCAACAGCGGTTGCCCTCTTCCGGTAGCATATGAAAAACTTAAAGAGGGAAAATATTACGAAGTGACTAAGCCGGACGGGGGAACGGAGAAAGTACCACCACCGGAAACTGAGCCTGTTAAAGAGTCGTCTCCCGCGGAAAAAGCACAATCAGAAGAGGCAACTAAGCCAGAGACCCAGCCACCGAAAGAGACCACGCCGGAAAAACCGGGCAGCTGTATCAACGGTACTGCTCCGGCTACAAAGGTGTGGACGAGGCAATTTGGAAGGAGTGGATATGACAGTGCTATTGGGATTGCAATTGATAATAACGAAAATATTTATATTGCTGGTACTGTAAGTGAAAGATACCCAGGAACAAGTTGTAATATTTTTTTAGCAAAATATAATTCATCAGGAAAACAAGTTTGGACATCAGAAACAGGCATTCCATATAAAGGTGATGGAGCCAGCGGTATTTGTATAGACGCACTTGGAAACATTTACGTTGCTGGTTCCACTGACGGTGATTTAGATGGTAATAAAAGTGCAGGTGGAACCGATATTGTCCTGATTAAATTTGATCCTTCGGGAAAAAAACTTTGGACTCAACAAATTGGAGGCACCAATGCTGATGAATCTCAAGGTGTCGCCAGTTATAGTACTAACATCTATATCACAGGAGAAACAAGGGGTGATCTCAATGGAAACAAAAATGCAGGATACAATGACGTTTTCCTTATAAAATTCCAAAACGACAAACAAATTTGGACTAAACAGTTTGGGACAACCGATCGCGATTCACCACATGGCATCGCAATAGATAAAGATGAAAATATCTATTTGACAGTGACAAGTCATGGAGATTTCGATGGAATCAAAAATATGGGGCAAAACGACATTTTTCTCGTTAAATACAACTCATCAGGTCAAAGAATTTGGACTCGTCAAATAGGAACAGCGGATCTAGATGGTTTTGCAAAAGTTGTTATAGACAAGAATGGGAATATTATCATTACTGGAACGAGATTTGTAAGAAAATATTCATCCTCTGGCAACGAAATATGGACAATTCCAATAACAACATCCACATGGTTTCCCCCCGCAGCATCTATAGATAACTATGGAAATATTTATCACACCGGTGGTATCTTTGGCGACTTAGATGGGAATAAGAATGCGGGCGACGATGATGTTTTTTTAATCAAATATGACTCATCAGGAAAAAAACTTTGGACACAGTTGATGGGAACACCAAGCGAAGATCATGCTTATGACATAGCCACATATGGTGCAAATATCTACATCACAGGCTCTACGACAGGAGATTTAGACGGCAACAAAAATGCCGGAGAAGAAGACATCTTCCTAACCAAATTCACATGCCAGTGATTTGAAGTTTGAAAGAAAAACACCATGGAAATCAAAAACAAACATCACAGCTTAAACGTCGGAACGCTAATCAGCCCCATATCCATCGGAGATTCTGAAATTGAGGTCGGTTATAAATTTGGCCTTGTAAAATCGAATTTCGTACTTAGCTTCGGCGCCGGTCTTAGCCTCTCTCCTTTTCAGGGAGGTCCAGTCAAATCTGAAGGCAACAGCAAGGCAGGTATCTCGGAGTGGTCGGCTCAAAAAGACAGCCAAATTTCATTCTCAGGTCAGATTTCAGGTATGTGGCATCCTATTAAAGGCCGTTTTGGCATCGTTGGATTTGGATTGCAGGGCGATGTTGGATATTTTTATCGTTCAGGCGACACAGTCGCAATGAAACCCGATAACGCCACCGAGAATGCAAACTACGGCACGGCAGTTGAACCCACAATTTTTGATCCCATGTCAAACGGCCTCGTCATCCAGGGGTTGCTATTTCAGGGGAGTATCATAGCGGAATATCTCATTCCAAAGAGTTTTTTGGCGTTATATCTCAAAGGTACGATTCAGGGCTATCTCCCACTCTCCTCCTCCGTTGAAGCTGTTTCATGGGGGAATCTGTCTATAGCGCTTGGGATTATATTTTACATCAATTCATCATCGACGAAACCCGCAAAGGATATTGCAGTTAAGAAACCAGAAATACCAATAGTAACTCCCCCTGCCCCAAGGGTTGTAATTTCAATTGTTACGCCACTTGTTAAACCAGCCACAAAAATCGAACCTTTGCCGCCAAGAGTTCCAACTCAAAATCATTTAAATATTTTCAAGAAGGCATATCGCGACGAAATCAAAACCGCATACAGGGCAAACATGGCATCGAAAGAGGCGTTGCAGAAAGCGAAATGGAAATTGATAGTCGAGGCTAAGAAGTTTTTACGATTAGCCTATCTGGCAAGAAAAGAGAGACTTTCACTTAAAAAGAAAGAAACAAATTCTTTTGATCAACTCACTCAAAAAGAAAAACTGCTTTTAAATAAACTTGTAAAAGGTGCGAAATCGCTAAGACAAATGGCCAAATCAAATCTCAAAGCTGTCGAAGAAAAGTTGTTATTGGATCGAGCCACGAGAAACGTCAGGATAAATTCAAAGGAAGTTCTGGATTTTGCAAATAAGGCTCTAAAAAAGGCGACCGACTCGAAGGTTAAAGATGATCCAAGGATGAAGATGATCGCCGGAAGATCAAAAAAAATCATCAAGGAATTAAGGAGTATAAAAAAACGAGCAGATGAGGCGGTGAAAAATAAATCGTTGCGGAAAGTGAAGATCTTCATCAGACAGATCGTAAAACTAAAAACGAAAACCAGGAAACTTTTTAAAAGCGCCGATGCAATCTACAGAAGCATTGGATATTAAGAACATCAATGTCAAACGCTTGTGCAAATTTAAAGATACCAGCCGGAATCAACTCCTCCCGCACTGCTTATGAGTGGTGGCTGAAAATCAAATCCGGTCAACAACTTCCTTCAGGAAAGATTGACAATCAGGGACTCGATATTTCGATTTTTCGAGAGAAAAATAAATTGAAACGCTTTAAAAGGTTGATCTCTGTCAACCCAGCGCTTCTGAAAAGTTTTAACCGACATGTTTTGAGTTTTGTGAGAGATTTCAGAGGAGACCTCAATGTTGATAAGGGAAAAGGTTTAAGAAGTGCCGATCTGATCACTGCCAAGGAGGTCAAGGCTTTGGCGAATATGCTCTTTTCCGAACAGGGGGCAGAGGATGTGATTGTCGATATTTCTGTTTCGATCTATCTGATGAAAAATCTTCTTTTCCTTGATCCGGCTGGATTAAAGAACTCCCGGACAATGCGGGAGGCGTATCTCATATCCAAAATGAAAGGCAAAAATGTAATCCCCGTTACATTGGGAACAGAATATAAACCCTCTATGATAGGATGTTTCAAAGAACTGACTAAAAAGAATCCAAAATTGCTGATGGACTGGAAGCGTACGAAGCGGGAAAAGGACAAAATAAGATCAAATTCATTCCATGTGCTTTTTAAAGCGATGATGCCTGAAATCAGGAAGATAAAACAAATTCAGCGCAAAACAGAAATAAGAAAGCCTCTAAAAATAAGAGAGACAAAAAAGACCAAAACAGCCAGGGTGCTACTCGGTGTAGCCCTCTCCATTGCGCTGATTTTGTTATTGGTTCTGATATGATTCCAAAAATATCGCACATAGGAAGACATCATCCCCCTTATCATAGTAAAAATAAGGGGACTGATCTGATCGAGGAATCCACTTTTCAAAAAACCGACTGGATCCCCATCTCCACGGGGATGATACAACGGGATAAACTTCGAGGTTTTCAATCTCATAAAAAACCTTTTGCTTCAAATTCAGCAAATTGTTTCAACACAATTTCAGGTCTGCTGCTTTTTGCTGAAACTTCTGTCAAAAACAATCAGGGCTCATTTTTAGAATCTTTCACGGATTTAATGGCAAGCCCTTATTATTGGCTTTTTTGCGTTGTGGCAGGTCTCGTGAAAATTGGTTTTTATCTGCACAACAGGCGTATGAAACAAATTTACGAGGTCTCTGAAGAACTGGAACCCTCCTCCGCTCTTCCACCACTTATGACACAGCAGGATATCTCTCCTCTTTTTTTTCAGGAGGGAGCAAATTCAATCAAAACAACTCTGGTTTCTACGCCTTTGGATTTCTCACAATTTCCCGAAGAGTCTCTTCGCTCTTCGACCGAAGAGTCGATAATCAACGGCAATCTGCCAGTTCAGACAATTTCTGAGGATTTGTCGAATGTAGGAAGTAAAAAGATCGATGTGTTGGATTCTTTAAGTGGAAAAACTGCTGTTGAAAATATACCGAAACTGCGTCGAACGGATATAGAAACTTCGAATATCTGCCCACACTGTCAACGACCCAATGAAGAAGAGGATAAATTATGCCATCACTGCGCCTTTCCCCTCGAGTTGATCGAAGGAAGGTATAGATTGGTCGGCACAATATCCTCCGAAGGTGGGCAGGGAGTTGTATATAAAGCGATACACCTTGGTCTGAAGAGAGCGGATGAACGTGCTATCAAAGTGATAAAGCTCGAACCTACAAGAATGGACGAAAAAAAGAAGAGAACCAACGATGCGATCAGAAGGCGTTTTTATCTGGAAATTGATACACTACATGAATTATCGTCGGTCAATGAACACATAGTTCGTATTCATGACACGTTTGATGAGAAACCATGGCTTGGACTTTATTATGTGATGGAATATCTGGATGGAATAACATTGGATAAAATTATAAGAGATAAAGGGAATCCCGATCTAAAGCGAATCTTACATATTTTTTCCCAGATATGTGAGGCTATATCCGCTGTTCATAAAGCAGAAATCGTCCACAGAGATTTAAAACCGGCGAATATAATGCTCATCGAAAAGGGCGATGATAGAGATTTTGTCAAAATAATCGATTTTGGCATCGTTAAAGATCTTACTCAAAGGAACGAAAGGATTCAGACCCAGAGTTGCATCGGAACGCCACAATATATGCCTCCAGAGCAATGGCTAAATGAACAACCGACACCGCAAACAGATATATACGCGCTTGGATTTATTCTCTACGAACTTCTGACAGGTGGCAAATTGCCGCTCGTTTTTGATAAACGAGATTCGTTGACAGTTGCAACACGCCACCTTACAGGGGCGAGAATTCCGATGTCACAACATAGCGGTTTTTCACATCTGAAGCCTCTGGATGAAATTGTCCTAAGGGCATTAAAACCAAAAAGCTATGACCGCTACTCATCTGTACAGGAATTTCTGGATGCTGTAATAATGGGATTTGAAAGGATACTATAGCAACTTTAGGAACTCTTTTGGAGTTATCTCGACGTCACGAATTTTCTCAAGCGCTTTGATGATTTTTTGAGAAGAAACAACAGGAAGCTTCGTCATACAGCGACCCTTTGAATGCCGATGAACTCCAAACTTTTTTCATCATATTTGTTGTCTTCAATCTCCAAAGAGAGAGCGATGGCTTCTCTTATACGCACGATTAGTTCATCCAGCGATTTAGCCTGAGTATGGCATCCTTTCAACTCAGGAACTTCAGCAATAAAATACCCATCCTCATCCCTTTCTATAATCACATTAAAAACTCTCTTATGATTTTTCATATCCACCTCTTTTCTGGAGCGGTTCGCGAACCGCCCCTACAAATTATGATTCTCATCATTGCCAGCCCTGCTAAGGTGAAAATCAATAGGATATAATCTCCCAACGTCGATGCAGCATCAAACTCACCATTCATGGAGCATTTGCACCGGCCTCCTCCTTTGTAATACATCTCAGGAGGTAAGGAAATTATCCCAAGTTTTGCGACTGTCGGTTTTCCCGATGTTGTATCCTGGGCGATAAGAAAATCCTCGCTTAAAAACTTTTCGGCAGCAATATTGTAAGAAATTTCGCTCCCTTGTATCCCCTGCTTCATCCGGTTTTCAATCTCGCTCATCAGAGTCTCAATCTCCTTCTCTCCGGATCTCGGTGCTGTCAGTGGAGGAAATTTTATGTGCATCTTTATCACCGAATCTGCCGGCTGTGAAGATTTTGAAGCTTCAACGTTAAATACCTTGTTGATTATCGTCTGGTTGTTATACGTTTGAATCGTGACATCGGGAATAGCCTGATATGAGGGCGCTCCCGATGGCAGCCCTGCCAAACTCAGCTGTGGTAATATTGCGTTAGCGCTGGGCGGGGGAAAAATCATCACATGCGAGAACCCCTTATCTTTAAGTTTTGGCGGTTCTGTAAAATCTGCTGTGAAATCGACATATAGATGCTCGCCGGTCTGAATGATTGCGTAAGGAAGAATACTTCCCTTCGCATCGACAGAATCCTTGAATGTGCAGATGATATTGTCAGTCGAAACACCCGGTTCTCCGATGATCTCAAAATTCGATCCTGTCTTTGCGACAACATCGGCATTGAGCTTCTGATAGATCTCACCCATTCCGACATCCGAAAAACCTGTCACCTGAGAGATGCATGAATAACCGCCTTCAAAGGGTCTTTGAGGAGGAGTTATTGGTGGCTTGGCAGGTTGTGGCGGTGGTGGTACAGGAGGCGGTACAACTTTTTTAGCACATAGGTTTTTGTTGATGCGTGTTGTGATCTCCCCTGTCTCCGGCTTGATCTTCGCACGTGGTAGGCGAAATTCCTTATCTGGTGTAAATGGTGGAGGTTGTGAAGAAGTTCCTTTACGTGGTTTTTTCCCCTGACATATTTTAGCGGGAACAGGGTTATATATATCAGGAACCTTATTAGGATCCTGACACAAGCTATAACACATTGAAGGAACGCTCTTCTCCCTAAAAGCGCTACAACAAAAATCATCTTCCCAAAGGCCGATCTTTTCGCCACCGATTGTACAGGCATTGAGTTTTTTGCATGAACAGGGGATCATATTCTTTTTAGCAAAGATTCCTGAATAACAGGGTATGGACCCATATCTTTTGAAGTGTGCAAGTGAACCGGGTGGCATGCCATCGAATTTCATTGCACTCTCATTGGTTGCAACGCTCTGTAGCGCTTCAAAGGGACTATCTACATCAAGATTTGTTTTCTCTGAACAACCCATCGGTGGAAGCATGACTGGAGCGTAACCGACAACAGCAGAAAGATTAGCCCCGTTTGGATGTTGATCGACAGAAAGAGCCGACATCTCACGTTCTTTAAAATATTTAAAATTCAGAAAATCGAGATTTCCCTGTTGATTGGGAGATTTTGTAATATCATAATAAAAGCGATCAACTGGCGGTGGTTGTATATTCTTTCGCGTAGTATAATCCTTATCATTATATATCACCAATATGTTTCCAACAGTTGTGCCAACCAGAATATCAACATCTCCATCTCCATTTACATCGCCGGTTGTAACCAAAGGAACCTCTGCATCAATATCTAATCTCAGATCGATTCTTTTATATGACGGAGAACCTTTAGCGTCCGCAAAACTACAACCTTTGGATTTATTGCTATAAAGTATTGTCAAATAGTCACCAAATCTTCTTGTTGAGATATTATCGTCAAACTGGACATGCTGAGAGTAATCATTTGTAAAATCAGCTGTTTTAAATGAAGGATTGCCGACGTTTCTATCTATCCACGGAACAACCGTCTTTCCCCTCCATGTGAAGACCAGGTCAGAGCAACCATCGTTGTTAAAATCGGCGGAAGCGATGTTATACGGAACAAAATTAGCAACATTGGGAACAGAGGTGACCTTGATCGGATTTGCCACAACAAATGGCAAGTCGCTGACGGAAGCTATTTTACTTGAAGGATTGAATTCAGCGTGTTTGAGAGCATCCTTATCATTCGGATCTATCTGATAGAAATAAAAAGTATTCTCAGGAACATTTCCACAATTGCGATCGTATCTGGGACAGATATTCTCGCCCGAAGCAACTATAACAGTTTGCCTCTTCTTACCCTGAACAGTATCAATCACTTGTGCTGCATCATAGGCGCCGGAACCGATGAGCGCGTGAACATGAGGTTTGAAAACAACATTCGGATCATCGAGCGTGTTGTTATTATTGTCGATCCTTTTCTCCCATGGAAGAGCCTGTTTCATTATAGTTGCATAAGAGACAACCGGATGAGGTATGCGATCGCTGATATTTACAAAATTAGCAACTGAACCTGTGCCGAGGATTTCTTTGAAAATGTGACTCTTCCCATCTCCAAATATTTTCGGCTGCCCAGTTGCAATATCAATTACCGGCTGATTAATATCAAAGAGCGTTGCCTGATTTATGACAGCGAAATCGTGAAGATCGTCGGACGGATCAATTTCAATCTCCTTCACGGCGATAGGATTTAATCCCGGAGAGAGTTCTGTTAACGCTTCTGGAAGCTGTTTTGGCAAAAGAATTCCGTTATGACTGTAACCGCTAAGCTGCATCCTTCCGACTTCATTTCCATTTGCATCTGTTTCATTGCGGAAATAGACAATAGGAGATGTGAAGATGTGTGCATCAGATTGGAAGCTTTGAGAACTTACCACATTATTTGTTGCATCCAGGGTTCTTTGATCAACGGTTCCCTGTGCTGTAATAGTATCGTATATTGCGCTTGCTAATCCATTTTTCAAATTTGCTATTCCATATGGTATCGCATTGATGTAAACGTAATTGAGGGGTTGTCCAAGTTTGCCCCAATTAAATGCCTTCATAATACTTGTCACATCGGCGGGATAGGTTTGTGGATTGTAGGGAGAAACCGACTCCTGCGCAGATCCTATGAGTCCTATAAAACAATTCGGTAAAAACTGTGGACATGTTTTACCAAATAATTTTTCATATTCGTTTTTATCTGAATTTCTTATATCTGCAATCTGAAGTTGAAATGAGATGAGATTTTCCTGATCCCTCAACTGGAAACTCTTATATGTAGTGGTAGGAGGAAAAGGCTGAGGCGGTGGTGATAAACCGTGACGAGGTTTTAAAACAGGGGTGCCGATAGTCAGAAGAGGATCGACCATAACGTCGAACGGCTTCGATAACGACAAAAGTCGCTCAGGATTATTTTGATCAAACCATGGATGATTTCCTGGCATTCCCACTAAATCGTTGACCGTACACTCACCCCAATCCTGGACAACGCCTTTGCTGTCCGTCCAGTTCAACGTAAGTGTGTCATTTTCAAAATTTCTGATCTTAGCTGTCTGATCTGGATTTTTTGGATGTTTGAAGCTTTTCAAAAAGAGGGCCAGCGTACTCGTTGGAGCCATTACCTGACCCACCTGATTGGGATCTGATCCGACAGGTACCGGTGGTGAGAATTCAGGCTTTTGTATCTGCTGGGCTTGAGCTAAAAATGGAATGATAAAGAGAGCAAGGACTAAAATAGTTATTCTATTCTTCATATTTGATTATCCCCTCTGAAATTGAGGTGTATTCTAGCTTGATATACATGATTTTACAAGAATTTTTCTGTAATAGAAGTTATAGTATAAGGGCAACCACTGGGGGTTGCCCCTATATTTGAAGGTCAAAGTGGAAAAATCATCGTTCATCTAACCTGTTAGATTTTTTGAGTAGAGAAATCAGCAGGAGCGAGATCAAAAGCGTCAAAATTCCATACAGCGAAGATGTTGATATTTTGACGCTTTGCACGAGTGAACAGCTGCCACTTCCCGTCTGGATCATCTCAGGCGGCATCGGAACAACGCCGAATTTTATGCTTTGCGTCTTTCCTGAGACGTTGTCATGCACGAGGATAAAGTCATCTGTTAGCACCTCGGTGTTATTGAGTCCCACGTAGATCTCTGTCCCCTTCACACCCTGGGCAACCCTTTCATCGATAGCTTCGATGTATTGATCGAGGTAATCCTTTGCAACCCTTGGGGTTGTAAGGACTGGGAGGCGAAACTCCATCTTTACGACCGAATATCCCATGCCGTGATCTGCTGTATCGAGTTGCAAGGCACTCGACCTCTCAACCCGAATGACTTTGTTGAATACCAACCTGTCGTTTGAGTCTGTCTCAATCGTTAAATTTGGCATAGCCTGAAATGCGAGGACGAACTGTGGTAGTGTTACAGCGCTCAATTGTGGCAACATATTTCCCGATGTCAATTGCGGAAAAATCATCATTCCTGTCAAATTTTCATCGGCAAAGGTTGTTGGTTCAATCCACTCAGTTGTGAAGTTTTCATAAAGATGACCTCCAGTTTGAACAAGTGCGTAAGGAAAGCTCTTGCCTTTACCCGGGAGCGTAACGCCTGACGCGACGACCGCGGGATCGACGTTTGTTTCAACCTGGGCGCTCAACGGAAAGTAACATGTGACGGTGGCCGTAGAATATCCCGGTTCACCAGCATGTTTGAAATATGTGAGTTTGCTATGACTTGCTATTCTGTCGTTGAGGTCTGAATAATATCCTTTTCTCCATTCTTCGGAGAAGCCTGTGATTTCCGCCAGACAGTCGGGTCGTCCCTCCAAAAGCCCTGGCAATGTTGGAACAGGATTTGGCTGGTTGGGAGGCTGCGGAGGATTTGGTACGGGGGGATTTGGTGTTTTTGGTGTCTCACACAGATCCTCATTTATGCGAACTGATATCTCGCCCGACCCTGGCATCTCTTTGCCTCTCGGGAGGCGGAAATTCTTTGATGGAGCGAGCATGAATTTCGCGACTGGATTAAACATGGGCAGTTTTCCCTGACATATTGAATCCGGGATAGGCTTATCAGCAGTTGGCAGAAGATTTGGCGCCTGACATAAATTTGAGCAGTTGAAAGAGAGGACATTGTTTTGCAATTCATCACAACAATCATCATTTTTCCAGAGAGGAATCTTTTGTCCTCCGACATCGCACGTTTTGAGTTCTACGCACGAACATGGATGAGACTGGGATTGGAGTAATACCGTGCTTTGACACGGAATGCTTCCATGATGAAAATCTCCAATAAAATTGGCCGCCTTGTCATTTATCTCAACGCTGTAGAGTGCTTCATAAGAACTATCCACTTCTAGGTTGCCCTGATTTGAACATCCCATAGGAGGAAGTGTTAGAGGTAGATGATTGACGATTCCCCCTATATTTGCACCAACGCCCGGATGTTCTTCAATAGAGAGTGCTGCTGTCTGAGTTGGATATTGTCCTTGAGAAAATAGAGAAAGATCGAGATTCTCCCGGTTTTCTTTATTATTGAAATCAAAATAAAAACGATCGTTTCTGGTTCCTTTGCTCTTATCATTATACAGAACAAGAGCCGAACCGTACTGTGTCCCGACGATAATGTCCTTTTCACCATCACCATTCACATCACCGGTTTCCACAATTGGAACATCTCCATCAATAACGATCTGGATATCTATCTGTTGATTTAGAAGGTTGCCACTCTTGTCTGCAAAGTCACAACCGCTCGCACCCTTCTTCCCATAGATGATCGAGAGATAGTCTGAAAACTGCAGAAAAACTCCATCAAAAAATTCCACCTGCTGATCATAATCATTTGTGAAGTTGGCAACCTGATATTGGGGATTTCCATTTCTTGTGCCGTAGGGATTCACTAATATCCCCCTCCATGTGAATACCAGATCGGAACAACCATCTTTATCTAAATCTGCTGAAGCGATGCTATAAGGAACAAATCTTCCACTCTTCTGTGGGCTGTTGACCTCTATAGGTTGACTTTGTACAAACGGAAGAGAGGTCAGGCTTTGAACATTGCCAGAGGGATTGAAGGCAGCGACCTTGAGTTGTTCTTTGTTGTTCGGATCAATTTTATAAAGGTAGCTGCTGTTATCAGCACAATTGACGTCATATCTGTGACAGAGGTTGCTGCCGGAAGCAACGACTATGGATCTCTTTCCACTCGATGCGTCTTGTACGCTGGCCGAGTCAAAAGCCCCCGGGCCTATAAAGGCGTACGCGTATGGCTTGAAGACGACATTCGGATCATCGAGCGTATGTTGATTATTGTCTGTCTCCTTTTTCCAGGGGAATTCCTGTCTCATGATTGTCAGATAGGAGACAACTGGATGTGGAACCAAATTTCCGTTTGCAGATCTCATAGGTTGAAAGTTAGCAACATCTCCAACACCTATTATCTCCCCGAGAGTGTGACTGCGTCCATCGTCGAATACGACAGGCTGACCGCTCTGAATATTTATAACGGGCTGATCGAGATCAAAGAGTGTAGCCTGATTTACTACAGCGAAATCGATCAGAGTGTCGTTATCGAAATCGAGCGGTTCTATTGAAACCGGGTTTAACGCGGGAGGCAATTCAGTGAGCGCCTCCGGAAGTTGTTTCACTCCTATTTCAAAATTATAACTGTAACCGCTCAATTTAAGACGGGCTGCGACATTCTGATTTGGATCATTTTTTCCATCATCGTACCTATAAAAAACAAGGGGAGATATAAAACTAAAGGAACCTGATTGATTGAAGGCAAATGGCCGATGAAGCATTCTTGCATAAACCTTCACCGGATCATAGAGCGCAGTGACAATTCCCGATTTAAGGTCCCCTATTCCATACTGGACTCCCTTTTCAAATCCTGTCAGCTGATTGAGATTCCCCCATCCAAAATTATCTACATTACTCTTTATGGCCCCGGGAAACGAATCCTTGGTATATGGAGAGAGCGATTCCTGCGAAGAGGCTATCACACCGGGTTCACAAGTCTTTCCTGCTGGACAGTTTCCAAAAAGATTTCTAAATTCATTTGGACCGATCTCATTTCTGATATCTGCTATCTGCAACTGATTTGCTATTATATTGTTTCCTGATGAGTCGACCTGAAAATCCATATAGACATTGTTGATTGGAGGATGAGTAAAACCGTGACGCGGATTGAGAGGTTGGTCCGGACCTACAGCAAATAACGGATCCAGAAGATCCCATTTAAGTAACGATCGAATCGGCTGATTCCCTTCCCACGGCATCTTACCCGGGACAGCTGCTAGATCAGAGAGCTTGCACACCTTTGAATTTGCGATGGTTATCTTGTCAGTCCAGAAGTTGTCCGTTTTGATATTGGCGTTTTTTGGATGATCAAAGCTTCTAAGGTAGAGCGCGGATGTATCAGTTGCAGAATTGAAATTTCCTTGAGCGTTTTTTCCCACCTGTGCAGGATCAGAGCCGACAGAAATCGGATTTAGAAATTGCGGTTTTTTAATCTGTTGTGACTCTGCAATTTGAAAATTATTTCCAACAAAGAGCAGCAAAGATAATAAAAATAAGATTTTCCTGAGCATACGACCCCCTCGCGCACTGTCTAACCGGATTTAAACCGATGCACAAGTGCAAAATCAAGCCTATTGAGTCTTATTCGTGTTTGAAATAAAATAGTTAATTTACTTCTTTAAGTTAAAGGCCGTAAGCAGCGAATCAACAGCGTCAAATGAATGTGATTCGCCTGTAACCATAGAGACCTTGATCTCGGATGTGCCTATCATCTGAATCGGTATGTTTTTATCCGCCAAAGTGTCGAATATCTTAAAGGCAACCCCCGGGTTTGATCTCATGCCGACGCCGACTACAGAGACCTTCGCAATATTGCAATCGGCTTCCACCAGCCCTGCCCCAACCTCTTTCGCAGCGAATTCGGATAAACTGAGCGCCTTTTTGATGACCACTTTGGGGACTGTAAATGAGAGATCTGTGAATCCATCCCTTGATACATTCTGGATGATGAGGTCGATATCGATGTTTGATGCTGAGAGTTGTTTAAAGATTCTCGCGACGATGCCGACCTTATCCGGAACGCGCCTGATTGAAATCTTGGCTTCGTTGATATTTGATGTCACTGCAGAGATGAGCGGCCTTTCAATTAGATCATCTTCAGGTTGTACCAATGTCCCCGTATTGTTATTAAATGATGAGTGAACATTGAGAGTAACTTTAAACTTGGCCGCGATCTCGACAGCCCTCGGGTGAACTACCTTTGCACCAGCATCAGCAAGTTCCAAAAGCTCTTCGTACGAGATGCTCTCCATTTTTTTTGCACCCAGATGCTGAGTTGGATCCGCAGTGTAAACACCATCGACATCTGTTGCAATATCGCAACGCGAGGCCTTCAAAGCTGCGGCTATTGCAACTGCTGTTATATCAGAACCGCCGCGACCGAGCGTTGACACCTTTCCCGAAGTGGTGAGCCCCTGAAATCCGGCTATTACAGGAATTTTATTTTTTGAGAGTGCTTCAAGAATTTTTGTAGTTTCTATATTTCGAACGCGAGCCCCCCCATGAAAGTCATCAGTGAAGAGTCCAAGATTTGGTGCGAAGAGGGTCTCGGATTTTATCCCCCTCTTCTCGAGGGCAATCGACATCAACGCAATCGAGATCTGTTCACCTGTGGCCAGGAGCAAATCATATCCAGATGTGTGAACGATATCTCCAAACTCGCTTGCGAGTTTATTCAACCTGTTCGTCTCCCCAGCCATTGCGGAAAGAACGAGCACAACACTCTCCCCTTTTTCCTTTGCCTGCAAGACAGCATCGGCAACCCGGGAAATATGTTCCGTTGTTGCAAGCGACGTTCCACCATATTTTTTAACGACTATATCCATAATAAACCCGCATGTAGCATGTGGCATGTAGTATGTAGGCAAAGACTGGTATTACTGGCTTTTCTCCACATACCACATGCTACATGCCACATGCGCCTTTAGATCTTATGCATTCCCATCCCCTTCGCATCCAGCAGCGCTTCGGCAAAGACCTCTGATAGCGTCGGATGCGCGTGCGGTGTCTCAAGAATTTCATCGCAAGTCAATTCATTTTGAATAGCTACGGCTGCCTCTGCAACTATCAGATCGGCATCCTTTCCGATGAAGTGGGCTCCCAATAGTTTTTTATTTTCATCGAGATGAACGATCGCCATACCATCCCTCTCGCCATCACATGCTGCCTTGCCGGAAGCGAGATATGGAAACTTTCCGGTGGAAAATATGATGCCTGAATCGGAAAGCTCTTTAGAGGTTTTGCCCACAGATGCAATCTCAGGGATTGTGAAAACAGGAGCCGGTATCGCCCTCATATCGATTTTTTGTTTTTCGCCTAAGATGTTTTCAACTGCCCTCACAGCTTCATGCGAGGCGACATGCGCCAATAAACTTCCACCTATCACATCGCCTGCTGCATAAATTTTTTCATTCGATGTTTGAAGATATTCGTTCACCTTAATCGATCCTCTATCATTCAATTCGACTCCCGCATTTTCAATTTCAAGTCCTTGAACGCAGGATTTCCTGCCGACCGAAACAAGAACTTTCTCTACCCTAATCGTTTCACCTGAAGAAAGTTTTACTTCAACAAGATCATCTTTAGATGTAGCGGATTCTACCATGGTCGAAGTGATGACTTTGATTTTATTTTTTTTGAATACTCTGAGAAGCAGTTTCGAAATCTCTCCCTCCATCATGGGAAGGATCGAATCTGTCGCCTCGACGATTGTGATTTCGCTCCCCATAGCGCTATATAATGAAGCGAATTCGCATCCGATGTAACCACCGCCTACGATTAGAATCGATTTTGGGAGCTCGCTCCAGAGCAGCGCGTGGTCGCTCGTGCAGATATGCTTTCCATCGACGGGAAGATTTTTTAGCTCTATCCATTTCGACCCGGTCGCTATCAGATAATGATCAGCTTCTATCATATTTCCATCGACGCTCAAAGCATCAGGTGATGAGAACCTCGCCTCACCTTTGATCAATTCAACCTCGCGTGATTTGAGAAGCATGCCGATGCCTTTTTTGAGATTGTCGACCACCTGCCAGACGCGATCAGATGCCCTTGAAAAATTGAGATTGACTGAATTAGCATTCATCTCGATGCCGAACGTTCCAAAATCAGAGCAGCTCTTATATCTTTTTGCTGTGGCTATAAAAGCCTTCGTCGGAATGCATCCCCGATTAAGACAGACACCTCCAAGCTCCGATTTTTCTATGAGAGCGACTTTCGCTCCCAACTGTGCAGCCCTTATAGCGCCGACATATCCGGCCGGCCCTGCTCCGATAATCGCTAAATTGTATTTGGACATTTCAACTCCCTCTTCAGGTTATTTAGGCTGAAGGTGTTTAGGTTGAGAGGAAAAGCATAACTCAAAAACCTCTGCCATGTTACAAGTATCAAACCTACAGCCTATACACCTGAATCATCAATAACAAATCCTTCTCTGTGTTTCCGATATGATTTCAAATCTAACGTATATCGTACGTTCGGGCCAGAAATCTGGAAAGTGATCTGCCCATTCGATCACCGAGATCCCATCCCTCTCCAGATAATCCTCAATGCCGATCTCGAAGAGTTCAGCCTCGGAAAAGAGCCTGTAGAGGTCGAAGTGATATAGCGCGATTTTGCCTGTGAGATGTTCGTTGAGAAGCGTGAACGATGGCGAACGAACGAGGTTCGTCTTTTTTACTCCTAAACCTGATGCCATTCCCTTTACAAAGGATGTCTTTCCCGCCCCCAGCTCGCCGATCAGGGCAACGACATCGCCCTTCTTCAACGATTTTGCAAATTTGTTTCCGAGCTCGAAGGTCTCTTCCAGAGATTTCGATATGACGACTTTTGATTTAGTCATTTGAAATTTTGCTCCCGGTTAATGAGAGAATAGCGTCGGGAATTTCTTCCAGAAGGTCGCTCGCTATCATCGCAGCCTCTCCCTTTTTCGATGCCGCGAGGTCTCCGGATAAACCGTGCAGATATACTCCCAAAATAGATGCTTCAATCACATCAAGTTTTTGCGCTATAAAGCTCGCTATCATTCCAGAGAGCACATCGCCGGTGCCAGCCGTTGCCATGCCCGGATTTCCGGTTGAGTTGATGTAAACATTCCCTTCAGGAGTCGCGACGATTGTATGCATACCCTTCAAGACTAAAACTACACCAAACTTTTTTGCAAAAGCCGCGGCAATACCGACACGATCGGATTGAACATCTTTTGTAGATGCACCGACAAGTCGCGCCATTTCTTTTGGGTGAGGTGTCAGAACTTTCGGAGCTGTGTCTCTCTTGAGTGGTTTGAGCTTTCGCAAAGCTATGCAGTTGAGCGCATCGGCATCCAGAACGAGAGGGACTTTCACGCAATTCAAGAGCTCCTCGATGAATTCAGCAGTCTCATTTTCAGTACCAATTGCAGGGCCGACAACGATTGAGCTGAATTTATTTAGTTCCTTCTCTAATTTTTTAATTCCGGATTTAACAAAAAAACCTCTTTCTTCATCTTCGATGATGAAAGGCATTATTTCAGGATACCTTGAGTCGAAATGTCTGTAAGAGCTTTTTGGCATCGCAAAACTCACAAGGCCAGCGCCACAGCGCAGACTTGCAAGGCTGGCGAGATACCCTGCCCCCAACCTGTCGCTATCTCCGGAGATGATCAACGTGTGACCGAAGAGACCCTTGTGCGCATTTGGTCTCCTCTTTGGAATCAATGAAGCTGCAAGATTGAGATCGATATATTCCATATCCGAATCGAGGCTCTCTATCAGTGATGAGGGAATTCCTATATCGACAACCTCAAGCCTCCCCGAAAATTCGTAGCCTGATTTAAGAAAGAGCCCCCTTTTAGGCGCGCCAAATGTGCAAGTGTAATCAGCTTTGAAAGTCGATCCCAAAACTTCGCCTGTATCAGATGAGAGTCCTGAAGGAATATCGACAGCTATTTTCATTCCCTTAGAGTTGTTGCACAGCTCAATCGCCGTTAAGAAATCTCCTAAAACCTCTCTCGTAAGTCCCGTGCCGAATATCGCATCTACGACAAGATCAGCATCTTTCAACGAGCCCTCAAGCTCATCCATCTGAATGAATCTTACTTTTTTTGGAAGCTTATCGAAGTTGATTTTGGAATCATGAGAGAGCTTTTCAGGAGCGGCTAAAATACATACATCGAGTCTGTCCACCTTGTCCGCAAGTATTCTCGCAGCGACAAGTCCATCCCCGCCATTGTTTCCACTGCCTGCAATAATCGTGATCTTTGATTTTTTTTTGCCAGATAATCTGATGACAAGATCAGCAATACCCAAGCCTGCCTTCTCCATCATCGAGAGAGTATTTAACCCGAACTGTTTTACAGCCTCTTCTTCCAAAAAACGCATTTGCTGGGAGTTAACAATTTTCATGGTTTAAGCTTAATACTTATAGCTTACAGCTTATAGCTTCTCCTCACCCTTCCACAACAACATTTGCCACGCCGTAGTTGCCGTCGTGCGAGATCATCAGGTGAACCTTTTTTACTGAAAGCTCCTTGTAACGATTCTTGAGCTTTCCCGACAAAACTGCCGTTGGTCTTCCCTCTTCGTCCTGATCGATTTCGATCAGTCTGTAATCGACGGTTCTCTCCTCTTTAGAAAAGAGGGCTTTGATCAGCGCCTGCTTTGCTGCAAAGCGTGTCGCAAATCTGATCGCCGGGTTTTTCTTGTTGTTGCAATAGCGAATTTCGTTGTCAGTGAAGAGCATACGCAGGAAGCGTTCCTCCCAGCGAAATATGGCACTCTCGATTCTGCGCACATCGACCAGATCGACTCCAATCCCTAATATCATGATGCCCCCCTTATCAAACGGTTCATCTCTGCAACCGCTTCTTTTATTCCTACAAATATTGATCGTGCGACAATAGCATGCCCGATGTTGTATTCTTCTATTGCTGAAATCTTTTCAGCAATCATTTGGATGTTATCGTAATTTAGGCCGTGCCCTGCAGCGACTCTCAAACCATAGATCTTTGCAAGCTTTGCGGAATTTGCAAGTTTGTCGAGCTCAGATGCAACAGCATCTTTTGTAGCCTGGGCGTAGTTACCCGTATGTAGTTCTATAGCATCTGCGTTAAATTCCTTTGCTATCTCAATTTGAGCCGGTTCAGGATCGATAAACAGGCTGACGGTGATCCCGCTCCTTTTGATTTCAGAAATAATATTGCGAAGATGTTCTGTATTCTTTGTGAGATCGAGTCCTGATTCTGTCGTGATCTCCTCTCTCTTCTCCGGCACTAAGGTCACGATATCGGGCTTGGCTTTGATGGCGATTTGCACAATCTCATCAACTGGCGCCATCTCCAGGTTAAGCTTTACAGTCGTTTTTTTTCTGATTTCGAAAAGGTCTGAATCCTGAATATGTCTTCTGTCCTCTCTTAAGTGTATGGTAATCTGATTCGCGCCACCATCGATCGCCTGAAACATAGCATCAAGCGGGCTGGGATATTGGGTCCCCCGAGCCTCGCGAAGCGTTGCGACATGATCGATGTTAACACCCAAAGTTGTCACTGTATCTCTCCAACTCCAAGCTCCTGTTCGATCGTTCCTGCGATATCACGCGCCATCGTTCTGATGCGATCTATCGATTCCCCCTCGACCATGATTCGTGCGATGTTTTCGGTCCCGGAATATCTGATCAGAAGACGGCCGGCTTCACCTAATTCCTTCTCATAGTTTGTAACCACTTTGGCGATGGGAGCAAAATCATTTAGATTTCTCTTCTCCTTCACCTTCACATTTACCAAAACCTGTGGATAGGGCTCAAATATATTGGCAAGCTCGGAGAGTGGTTTTTCGTGTCTCAACATCAAATATAGCACCTGCAGAGCCCCCATTATGCCATCCCCTGTCGTGTTGTGATCTAAAAATATCATGTGGCCCGATTGTTCGCCTCCGAGGTTATAATTTTCGCTCTTCATCTTCTCGATGACGTAACGATCTCCGACTTTCGTTCTCACGACCTTGATATCCTTGGCTGCCATCGCCCTGTCGAGAGCGATATTACTCATAACCGTCGCTACAAGCGTATTATTATTCAATTTTCCTTCCGCCTTCATTCTCTCGGCGCACAGCGCCATGATAACATCGCCATCGACGACAGTCCCCTTTTCATCGCACATGATGAGTCGATCGGCGTCTCCATCGAGCGCGACTCCAACATTCGCTCCCGTCTTTCTGACCAGCTCGCACATCCGCTCAGGGTTTAACGAGCCACAATTCTGATTGATGTTTGTTCCGTTCGGGCTAGTTCCCAGCTCGACGACTGACGCCCCAAGTTCACAAAAGACGGATGGGGCTATAATATAGCCGGAGCCGTTAGCACAATCTACGACGATTCTGAAATCGTCCAGCATATATGGCTGTGGGAATGTATTTTTGAGAAACTGGATATAGCGACCCAGCGCATCTTCGATTCTCTTCGCTCTTCCGATGTGATCATCGACCGGGCGGGATTCTGGAGGAAAACCCTTTGCCATGATCCCCTCTATTTGCAACTCCAGGTCATCGGATAGCTTGTAACCATCGCGGTCAAAAAACTTTATGCCGTTGTCGCTGTAGGGATTGTGCGAAGCAGAGATCATCACCCCCGCGTCCGCGCGCATGCTCCTCGTTATGAAGGCAACACCCGGTGTCGGGATTGGACCGACGAGCAAAACATCCGCGCCGGCGGAACATATTCCTGTAGCGAGCGCCTGTTCGATCATGTAGCCGGACTGACGTGTATCCTTGCCGATCACTATCCTGTGCTTGTGGGTTCCGTTGATGAAAAGAGAAGCAGCTGCCCTCCCCAGAGACATTATAGATTCAGGATCCATAGGTGGGATATTCGCTTTACCCCTTACCCCATCCGTTCCAAAAATTTTCCTGCGATCTTCTTTCATAATTGTTCCCCCAAAATTATGTAGGGGCGGTTCGCGAACCGCCCTTAATAACACTTTTATATATGACGCGCTGCTTTATAGCAATTTTTAAAAAAGATCAAGTAAAGCTCGTAAGTTTAGACTCCATTTCTAGAAATCTTCTAGTCGATGCGACGTCGTGCACCCTGAATATTGTTGCGCCGTTTCTGTATGCCAAACCTATAGTAGCAAGCGTTGCTTCAAGCCTTTCTTCAAGTTGATGACCTAACAAGTTATTAATAAAAGATTTATTTGATAATCCGATTAATAATGGAGCTTTATTTTTTAGCCAGATGGGGATTCCATCCAAGAGCTTGATGTTATCCTTTGCATCCTTTCCAAATCCGATTCCCGGATCGAGGATAATTTTATCAGTCTTGATTCCATTTTTTTTTGCGCATTCGATTCTCTCTTTGAAATATTCCTCTATTTCATCAATCAGATTATCGTAATGTGTATTTGCCTGCATACTCTTTGGAGTACCTCTCATGTGCATGAGGCAAATCTCAACATCGTGCTCAGCAGCAACATTGAGTATTTTTGGGTCAGTCCTCCCACCGCTCACGTCGTTTATCATATTCGCACCCGCACATATGGCGCTAAGAGCAACCTCAGATTTCTGCGTATCTATTGAAATTTTAACGGACGAGTGTTTTCTGATTTCTTCTATAACCGGTATACATCTCTCTATCTCTTCGTCGTTTGATACGGGACTTGAACCCGGGCGGGTCGATTCTCCACCTATATCTATTATATAAGCTCCATCCCGCTCCATCTGGAGTGCGTGATCGACAGCCTTCGATCTGTCGAAAAACCTGCCGCCGTCAAAGAATGAATCGGGAGTGATGTTGAGAATTCCCATCAGCTTGAACGATTTCACCTTTTACTCCCTATCGCCACCCGTGGCGGGCTCTTCGTTATCAAGAGTGGGCTCCTCATCCGGTGCTGCTTCCTCTGGTAAAACCTGAGGTGGTTCATCCCTTGGTTCGAGTGCCTCTCCCTTCATTATCCTCTCGATCTCTTCGCCGGTCAGTGATTCGTACTCGAGCAGCGCTTCGGCGAGGTTTTTAAGAGTCTCAACGTTATCCTTGAGAAGTGTTTTCGATCTTTCGAAGTTTCTCATAATTATAGCTTTGATCTCGTCGTCGATCATCTGTGAGGTGCGTTCACTAAATTCTACATGTCTCGTGATCTCGCGCCCTAAGAAGATCTCCTCCTCCTTGCTGCCGTAAGCAAGAGGCCCCAACTCGCTCATCCCCCATTCGCAGACCATCTTTCGGGCGAGCTCGGTTGCGCGGTCGATGTCGTTTCCAGCCCCTGTCGTCTGATGTTTGAATATAAGCTCTTCGGCCGCCCTGCCGCCGAGCAGAATCGCGATTGTATTTTCACAGAAGAGGCTGCTCTGAATATAACGGTCCTCAGTAGGAAGCTGCTGCGTAAGGCCCAGCGCTGCGCCTCTCGGTATGATAGTAACCTTGTGAATCGGGTCGGTGCCGGGGATGAGTCTCGCGACTAGCGTATGTCCCGCTTCATGATAGGCAGTGAACCTCTTTTCCTCATCGAGAATCATCATACTCTTTCGCTCCGAACCCATGAGCACCTTATCCTTGGCGACATCGAAATCCTTCTTCGTGATCTCTTTTTGGTTGTGGCGCGCAGCCCAGAGCGCTGCTTCGTTGACGACATTTTCAAGATCAGCGCCTGAAAAGCCGGGAGTTCCCCGTGCGACGACTGAGAGATCAACATCTTTAGAGAGAGGTTTTTTTCGTGAATGAACTTTGAGAATCTCTTCCCTTCCTTTGTAATCTGGCTTGGGAACCATGATGCGCCTGTCGAATCTGCCTGGCCTCAAAAGCGCCGGATCGAGAACATCAGGTCTGTTTGTCGCGGCCATTATTATGACACCTTCATTTGACTCGAAGCCATCCATCTCGACAAGAAGCTGATTCAAAGTCTGCTCCCTCTCATCATGTCCACCGCCAAGCCCCGCCCCTCTGTGCCGACCGACCGCGTCGATCTCGTCTATGAAAACGATACACGGGGCGTTTTTCTTTCCCTGTTCGAAAAGATCGCGCACCCTTGCGGCTCCAACGCCGACAAACATCTCGACAAATTCTGAACCCGAGATCGAAAAGAAGGGAACGCCTGCTTCACCGGCGACAGCCCGCGCTAGCAGTGTCTTTCCGGTACCGGGAGCTCCGAGCAACAAAACTCCTTTGGGAATTCTGCCGCCAAGGCGCGTGAATTTTTTTGGCTCCTTCAAAAAGGCGATAATCTCCTCGAGTTCCTCCTTGGCCTCCTTCACACCTGCGACATCTTCAAATGTGACCATTTTCGCCTTGTCGGCGATGAGCTTCGCCTTGCTCCTGCCGAAGTTCATGGCCTTTCCGCCACCGCCCTGAAGCTGTCTCATCGAGAAAAAGAAAAATCCGAAGAGGAGCAGGATCGGAAACCATGATATGAGAAGGTGCTGCCAAAATGGCGTCTCCTTTGGTTTTAAAAATGTGATCTTTGCGTCACTCTTGGAGACCATCCGGAATATTTCATCGGTGGGGTTGGGGCCTATAGTCTGAAAACGGGCACCCTCTTTATATTCGAATTTAAACTCGCCAAAATATGACTGTTCCTGGATCGTAAGGGTCGCAACCTGATTTTTTTCAAGCACCTGAACCAGTTCTGAAAATGAGATCTGTTCGGCCTGTACCCCGGGTTGGCTCGAAAAATGCAGGATAGCCAGGACGACTAAAACTATTATCAACCAGAGGGCGATAGTCTTTTGCGTCTGATTGAAGTTTCCGGCAGGTTTTTTTTGTATAGGCATTATTTTATTCCTTTCAATAAAAAAGATTCTTGGTATCTGATCTTCAAGGCTGTCGATATTATGCTATTCCCTCTTGTAAATCAATAGATTTGAGGTTTAACATGGTTAAATAGGGTTTATAATGACAGGTCTTATTTCGTTTTAATCTCTTTAAGATACTGAAAAATCTGGGAACAGAATTCGTTGATATCGTTTAGATCCCTCTCTATCATCTGGGGAATCTGTTCTAAGTTCAATGTTACATATTCGTGAACAAGAATATTCCTGAATCCTACCATGGCACTGAGCGAATCTGAAAGATCGGAAGTGATGATATCATGTTTTTTTAATATCTGAAATATCTCGCGCCCCTCTTTTGGCACTCCAAAACCCTCGTCCGCTATAATATGGCTCCCCAAATCCATCGTGGTTTGAATTGCATGGTGCAGGTTGAAGAGGATGAGCTCCTGACAATCCTGATCTGTGAGAAAAAGATCTTTCGAGACGAATTTATCCTTTATACGCATTAGATACCGCTGAATCAGATCAATCTTGTTTGTGGCAATATCGTGATCAACCATTTGAAGCTCCCTTTTCTAAACGTTTGTACATAGCCCTTTCCACAATCCCCCTATTATACTGAAGATCTATATACTCCATGATGCTCTTGGCAACGAATCTGCGGGAGGTTATCCGATCTCTCTCAAGAACGATAGTGCCATATCTGAACACCTGACATTTTAAAACAGGGTCTGTGGAATTTAAAATAACGACATCTGCCTCTTTGCGCAAAAGCCCTGATAACTCACTCATCAGTTTTAGATGCTCCTGCAGCGAAGGCTCTTTGCCTCGTTCAAAAAGCAGAGCTATATCCACATCGCTTCGTTCGTGTTCCAAACCCTTTGCATGAGACCCAAAGAGATAGAGGGCAACGACATCTTTGCGATCGGAAAAAAAGATTTTTAGCCGGTTGATGATATTATTCATTAGCGGATGATCTACACTATATAAGGATTAAAATCAACTCATTACATATTCCTGATAATCAGAAGATCGGCAGTTGCCAAAAAATGGAAATTTCCTGGAAGTGAGTACTCCTTTCCATGAGTCTCCCTTCTGGCTATATGATCCATCCTCTCGATGTGATCGCCTGATAGGTGCTCCTTGTTGCCCCGCAATTTCGTATATGCGAGTATGAGGATCCGCTTTCGAATGGAGATAGGCTTCTTTAGATATTCATCCCTATCGAAACTTATTTCTCTCTCATCGTGATGAAAAAAAATCGCGGAAAACTCGTCGGCAAATTTACTGAGTGCATCGTCATCTTCCTTAGCATGGCGTGAGAGATGAAAGATCGCCTCTTCGACTTTTGGGTTGATTTCCTTCATGACGGAAATAAGTTTATGTCTCATTATATTGCGCGTGTATATGAGCTTTTCGTTTGAAACATCCTCTCTCCATTCAATTTTGTTTTTTTCGGCAAATTCGAAGATCTCGTTTTTACTGAATGCGATTAGCGGCCTGATGAGTTTCACTCCACAGTAATTTGATTTTATCTCGATTCCACGCAAACCGGCGACCCCGCAGCCGCGAACAAGGTGCATCAGCACGGTCTCAACCTGATCGTCGAGATGTTGGCCAAGCACGATCGCATCTGCACCAAGTTGTCCTGCAATCCTTGCAAAAAAATCGAGTCTGAAATTTCTCGCCTCCAGTTGGAAATTCTCCCTTTCGTTCGAGAGATCCACCCTTCTTCTGAAAAACGGGATGGATTTGTTTTCACAGAGTTCTCTCACAAAATATTCATCTCCGTCTGAATCTTTTCCTCTCATTTTGTAATTCACATGAACCACATGAAGAAAAACGCCGAGTTCATCCCGAAGACGCAGCAGCAGATGAAGAAGGACGACAGAATCGACACCACCTGATACTCCGACGACGAGATTGTCCCCCGCCTCAAATAGCCCGTTTTCTTCAATCGTTTTTAGAAAGTTTTGATATAGCATCTGTTATTTTTCCTCAATAAATTAGCACCTATCACCCTGGACATCCAACTTCTTTAACAGTTTTTTGCGTAAGCCTTAATATCAGCCTCTTTTAGTGCCTTATATCAAAATCAATGAGCATCATCTTTTCACGACAACACCTAAGCGGTCGATGAAAACAGTGTCCATCAGAAGAACTTCCTTGAAAAGTTTTAATAGTGCCGTTGAATATTCGGATTGAACATTCAAATCGTCTAAAAAAGATTGCTCCTTCGGGCTAATTTTTGATTCGATAAACGCAATTTTTTTTCATCAGGTCCATATTTCTTAAACAGCAGTTTATTTGTTCATTTTGTGCTCATAACCAAAAGCAGCGTCGCTATCGATAGATATTGCATCGTTCATATGTGCCTTTGCCAGCTCAGCATACCATTTTGCAGATGTTTTTATGGAGGCGATTTCATCATCCATAAGCTCTCTGACAACTTTGGCCGGAAAACCGAGTACGAGCGATCGCGGTGGAATTATGTTTCCCTCTGTGATTAATGCCCCTGCGCCGATTATTGTATCCGAACCGACCTTCACGCCATCCATTATTATCGAGCCCATGCCGACCAGGACACGATCGGATATATCGCATCCGTGACAGACGGCTTTGTGGCCTATAGTAACACCCTCGCCGATTATGAGTTTTCTTCCGTTGGGAATGTGCAAGACTGAATTGTCCTGAATGTTGGTGTATTTTCCAATTACGATTTCTCCAACATCTCCACGCAAAACCGCCCCGTACCAGACGCTCGAGTGATCTGCAATCGACACGTTGCCGATTACAGTTGCATTTTTGGCAACAAAGACATCCTTCCCTATTTTGGGAGTGAATTCTTTAAATTTACACAGCATCTCTCCTCCTGAAAAGAGACTTTATCTTTGATATCTGGTATCCCAAGGCCACTCCGGCAAAGCCACCGATGGCATCTGCTATCCAGTCATAAAAACTCGCATCCCTTCCCTCGACAAATGACTGATGATATTCATCGCTCACGCCATAGAGTGAGACGATGATAAGGGAGATGATAAACTGCGGTGGGAGGCTACCCCAGCTTTTTAATCTTACGGAAAAGATCACCAGAATTCCAAAAACCATATACATGCCAAAGTGGATGACCTTGTCCATGTAGGGAGGAAGCGTCGATACATCGTTCCACGTACGTGAGGAGAGATAAAATATCGCGCACGCGTAAATCATGGTTGGAATTATTCTGACAATTGTTTTTTTCATATTGTGATTAAACGGGCAGGCACGGGGGCCTGCCCCTACATTAATTATATTTACATTTTGTATTTACCAAAATCCTCAGGGGAGAGGTTATCTAAAATCTCTGCCCACTTTTTTCTTCTCTCCTCCTTCGTGTCGTCCATAGTGGTTGTGATATCGATCTTCCGCGATTTATCAATCACGCTCTTTGAAACGTAGATCGGAGTTTCGCATCTCAAGGCAAGCGCTATTGCATCGGATGGTCTCGAATCAACCACCCACGAGTCCTTCCCTCTCTTTAAAAAAATCTTTGCGTAAAATGTATTATCCGCAAGGTCGTGAATTGTTATCTTCTCAACATCAACTCCAATATTGCTTAAGATGTTTTTCAAAAGATCGTGAGTCATCGGGCGCGAGAGTTCCACTTTTTCAAGTTCAGTTGCTATTGAACTCGCCTCTATAAGTCCTATCCAGATCGGCAGGGTATGTTTCTCCTTATCATCTTTCAATATAACTATCGGCATGCTGGTAAATGGATCGATTGTAAGGCCGGTAACTGCGACCTTTATCATAATATCTTTGTTCATTATTCTAATCTCCCTTGTAATGAATTGATCATCCCCTTCGTGATGGTGACCCGCACTATACTCCCAATGAGAGAGCTTTCACCAGAAAAATTTACTAATCTATTGTCGGGCGATCTTCCCATCAGTTGGCCAGTTGCCATCCTGTCTAAGCCTGTCACAAGAACATCGATTTCAGATCCTATGAGCTTATTGTTTTTCTCGAGACATATCCCCTGTTGAAGTTTCAAAAGTTTGTCGAGGCGCATCACCTTCTTGTCATAATCGACGTCATCCGGCATAGTCATCGCCCTTGTGCCGGGGCGTGGAGAATATTTGAAGGCGAAGATCGAATCAAAGCGGACATTTTCAATCAGCGCGTATGTTTCATTATAATCCTCATCGCTCTCGCCCGAAAAACCGGCTATGATGTCGGTCGTAATGGCTATATCAGGGCTGATATCCCTCAATTTATTTATAATCTCATAGAAACGCTCGATCGTATATCCCCTTCGCATCGACTTCAGCGTGCGGTTGCTTCCTGACTGGACTGGCAGATGCATATGTGGGCAGAGCTTTTTATTTTTTCCAAATTCATCTATAAGCTCATCGGTGACATCGGAAGGATGCGGTGCAACGAAGCGGATCCGCTCTATGGTAGTCTCATTTGAAATTCTCTGGATCAGTTCCGGCAAAGCCCTGCGTTTAGTTCCTATCGAATATGCCGTCACATTCTGGCCAAGGAGTGTGATCTCCTTCACGCCAAGGGCTATTAATTTTGACACCTCATCTACTACTGACGAAGGATCGCGCGATATCTCGCTTCCTCGAACTGATGGTACGATGCAATAGCTGCATTGATAATTGCATCCTTTGATGACCTTCACAAAAGCGGTGCACGACGAGATGGGATCAGAAGTAACGAGCTCTATGAACTTATATTCATTGGCGTCACTTATGAGTTTGTCGGAGCTTATTCGTTTGCCTTTGAGCGCCCCCTCCACGAGATTCTGTAACGTCGATATCTGATCCGGACCGCAGACAAAATCGATCTCGGGAAATTTCCTGAGTAGCGCCTCTCCATCCTGCTGGGCAACGCAACCACAGACGCCGATGATCTTGTTAGTCATGCGTCTTTTAATCTTGGTCGCCCGTCCTATCTCGCTCATCGCTTTATGATACGGTTTTTCGCGGATGGTGCATGTGTTGAAAAGGATGAGATCCGCCAGCTTAGGATCATCCGTCATAACATAACCCATCTGAGAGAGGATCAGTCCCATCTTCTGACTGTCGAGATCATTCATCTGACA
>JBDRGF010000123.1:0-7208 GCA_043818055.1 Pseudomonadota bacterium
TGTTAAAGAGGATGGAACAAAGGGATGTTCTTGTGTGCCGAAATGCGATGGTTTAAAGAGTTGGAACATAGTGAAACAAGAATGTGAACCGTGTGGAGTGAACGCATATAACGCCTGGTATGCAGAGAAGAATCAGGGAAATATCACAGAATGTCGTGATTGTAAGGGTCTGAAGGGGGCCAGCATAAGTTGGCAGTTACCTGCGACAAAGATGACATGTTCTCATCTGAACAAGGATTGTAAAGCCTCCTGCTCTTGTCCAAGCGGTTTTAGTGAGATCAAAGATGGCAATGTAAATATTTGTCGAGCGGATTGTGATGTCGGTTTCAAAAAGGTGGGCACGAAGTGCGAGAAATGTGCCAAGACGGAGACCTCATCACCAGATCGATTGAAATGTATTCCCTGTGATCCAAATAAAAACCCGCCATTTGGTGAGCGCTTTTTTGTGTCGAAGGGTGGATGTGACGTAGTCGGAAATATCTGTAGCACGACGCAATACTATGATGATAACATTCGTGACTGTTTAATCTGTCCGCTAAACTCTAGACGGGATCCAAAGGCAATAGGAAGATGTTTATGTTCGGATGGAAAAACGATTGTCTACGCTGGAATGCGATGCCCAAGTACATGCAATAAAGATCAAAAATTGAGTACCGATCGACGTCAATGCATTCAGTGCCCAGCTGGAGAGGTTCGGGATCAAAATAATCCATTTGCCTGTATTAAAATCCAAACTACAGCGTGCAAAAAGGGACAAGTGATTGTCAAAGAGAGTGGTAATGATATCTGTCGTTGGAGGAAAGGAATAGAGGGTTGTGTCGATTATTACTATGGCGGTGCTGTGAAAACGATAAGATTTCGCACATATCCAAATTGTGACACAGGATGGCCGTTTGTTAAAAGTGCTCCAAATTCTGAGTTTCCAGGTTACCCTGAGCCTTATGGCACGATAAAGATATCCTGCCCATCAGGTTATAGATATGTTCATCCTGGATATGGCGGCAATGATTATCGCAATGCCTGTTGCCTGCGCGATGATGTCTCGACATCGAGTGAACATTATTTTATCTATCAAGCGAATGATTATTCCATAGATGAATGTTGTCCTAAAAACACGAAGCCCGTTGGTGATATTTGTAAGTAAAGCATCTGCCAACTCCAACCCCGGAGGTTGGAGTTGGGGATTTCTTCCAATTGACCTTTTAACTTGCGACATCTATAACCACATCCATGCCAAATTACATCGACACACACTCGCACATCACCTTTCCCGATTTTGATAAGGATCGCGATCAGGTTTTAAAGCGCGCTTGGGATGCGGGGCTCGACTACATTATTACGGTAGGTGTGGGCAACGGAGTTAGGGGTAACTTGAGTGCAGTTGAACTCGCAAAATCTTACGATAAGCTATTTGCAA
Source organism: Pseudomonadota bacterium (assembly GCA_043818055.1). Taxonomy (GTDB): domain Bacteria; phylum UBA10199; class UBA10199; order 2-02-FULL-44-16; family JBDRGF01; genus JBDRGF01. The sequence continues at coordinate 1,418 of JBDRGF010000123.1, forward strand.
CTTCCTTTTTATATTCCCAATATACACCAATTGTGTAACCTATGTTCCCGGTACATTCTGTTACCTATCTTCCCGGTTCAGACCTTTAAACGCTTTTGACCATATGCCATATACTATATGCTATATACGTTTTTTTCTTGAGTGTCCGATTTTCGGACTTTAGAGTCCGGTTTTTGGACTCTTTTTTTGCCGCACTTCATCTCACGAACTTCTTCATAAAAAAACTTTTCTCTTAAAATCAGTTAGTTAGAAGAAAAAAACTTGTTTTTATAAAATTGGCACGCTGTGTGCAATGAAGGTCGACAATCGATCGATAAAATTTAAGTTTCATAAACAAAAACGTATTTAAAAAAGGAGAAAAAAATGAAGGTAAAGAAAGTAACAATGTTTCTAATGGCTCTGGCCATTATGGTCGCAGCTGCAACCACAAATGCGGCAGCACAGCAGTTCTCAGGCTCAGTTAACATCAACACAGCTTCTGCAGAGGAACTAACCCTGCTACCCGGCATCGGTGCTAAAAAGGCCGAGATGATAGTTGAATATCGTCAGAGTAAGCCATTTAAAAGTGTTGAAGAGGTAATGGAAATCAAGGGGATCGGTGACAAGATGTTGGCCAAACTAAGGCCAATGCTCAGAGTCAGCGGTCCTGCAGTAACAGAACAGCTCTCCCCTGGCGCGACAGCAAGTACAAGGTAGTCTTGAACTTGTTGTCCTTTGAGCCGGGCTCGATAAAAATGGGATCGAGCCCGGCTTTTTTATTTCCAAAATGATAAAAGTTTGCTAGATAACTTAGAATCATGAAGAAAAAAGACAAACATGCGGTAACCCAGGCTCTTATGGAGATTGAAAAGGATATATACAACCTTCTCGATCTTTTCGAATTCTACATCTCTGAACGCGCATTCGACCGGCCGATAGAGACTCTGCAGGAAGCAGTTGGCGATCTTCGCATTGTTATCGGCAGGATTTTAACTTCACACTATATTCATCTGGATGAAGAGGAAGAATCTGAATTTTGCAAGGACCTTGCCGAAGCCCTTGTGAAGGCGAGTGAATCGGTTCCTCATGATAATAAGAAGGAAGAAAAACACAGACAGTATCTTATCAGAAATATTCTGGTCTCCTTCGAATGGGCACAGGAGATAAAAAAAGAATTAGCAGATGACCCTATCATGCAGGAGGTTTTGGTACTCGATATCCCTGTGTTGCGCCCATTCAACTATGATCTGACTGACAAGCTCTCTGTAGTTGAAAAGAACAAGGTCCACGGCCGCTCAGAAAAAAAGGCGGTCCATACAAGGAAGAAGAAAAAGTAAAATTATTTTATGCCGATAAAAAAAGAGGCTCTTTTGCGAGCCTCTTTTTTTATTGTGTTTATGTGATTAACTTCAGTTGTTTCCCAATATCAATGGCATGCCATCCTTTCCCGATCCTATGATGACTACTTTGGCATTTTCTCCCTTGGCGAGCTCTCTCGTTGCTTCGATTCCCCGCAGTTTTAAGATATTATCGTTGAGACCTAGAGATACCAGCTTGTTATAATCAGAAATGCCCTTTGCTTCGATGCGTTTTCTCTCAGCCTCCTGTGTTTCGCGCTGCAAAACAAATTTCATCTGTTCGGCCTTCTGTTCCGCCTCGAGCTTTGTCTCAATAGCAATAGAGAGAATAGATGGGAGTTTAACCGATCTTAAGAGGACCCTTTCCAAAATCAAGCCTCTGTTCTCTATCATCGGCCTCAGCTGTTCATTCATCGAGTTTGCCAAAGCCTCACGTTCAGCGGTGTATAAGGCCTTCGCTTCATATTCAGCCGTCACGCCCCTTACAACGCTTCTTAGCTGAGGAACTAATACTACATTGATGTAGTTTGGCCCGATAGTTTTAAATACCTCCGGAGCCTTTGCGGGATCGAGTCTGAAGAGCACAGAGAGATCGAGGCTTACAACCAAACCCTCTTTTGAGGGAACGCTCGCATCCTCTGTCAGCTGTTGAGTTCTGACGCTCATCTCATGAACCCTAAGAAGCGGATTGATGAGGTGCAAGCCAGCCGCAATAGGTTTTTCTTTTACGGAGCCGAAGAGCTCTAACACTCCTACGTGCCCTGCAGGAACGACGATGACGGATTTTGCCAGGAGAATAATTAAAGCAATTACCGCAACTCCTATCCCTATCTGTCTTTTTGAAAAGTTGAGTCCAGGTCCCGGTGCCATAAAAGCCTCCTTTTGATTAGTTATGATTTATGAATTCAAAATTCTATAGCGTATTTGAGTACATGAGGCAATAAAAAGAAAAAGCGCATGTAGGATGTGGCATGTAGCATTTAGTAAAAACCTTATCAAACTGGCCTTTGCCCACATACTACATGCGGTTTTTGTTTATTTATAACTAAACACGCTCTCTCCGATGAACTCGCGAAGTATTGAATCTGCAGGGACTTCGCGCGAGAGGATTGGGATGAAAAGGCCGAAGAATCTGTTTAGCCGGTTGGCTTCGATGAATGATGGGCTGTTTCTCGGGATCTCCATCAAAAACCTCTCAGCATATGTCTTCATGATGGCGTATTCATAGAAGAGCGCGGAGTTGAAGACGACATCGGCACTCTCCTGATATGGGAAGATATAGCTGTTTTCGCCGGCCCGGACGCTCTCCCATCCGGCTATAGTATTTTCGGCATTCGTGTTTCTGAAGAGCCTGTCCCTCACGATGCGGCGGATGAGTCTCGTATCTGTTGTGAAAATACGATTATGGTCATCGATGCATAGCTGTGTCAGTGGCGAGACATATATCTTGAATTTTCGGGATGGAACGATTGTTGGTGTCAGGGCATCGTTCAGGCCGTGTATTCCCTCGGTGATGAGGATGTGGTTCTTCTCTAACTTCATCTCCTTAGCCCTTCTCGGATCGGGACGTCCCATCTTGAAGTCATATGAAGGTATTGAAACGGTTTTTCCCTCGATCAGACCCTTTATGTCACGGCTAAGATCGTTGATTTTAAGCGCCTCCAGTGTCTCAAAGTTATAAGCGCCATTTGAGTGTTTTGGGGAATCATCTCTGTTGCGGTAATAATTATCTACCGAGAGCGCCACTGGTTGTAATCCGTTGAGCTTTAGCTGAATAGCAAGCCTCTTTGCGAAGGTAGTTTTGCCCGCGCATGAAGGCCCGGCGACCAGCACAAAGCGCTTTTCTTTGTTTTTGACGATTTCGTCCGCTATTGCAGCGATCTTTTTTTCATGCAGTGCCTCGGCAACCTCGATCAATTCAGATATATCTCCACTCATGCAGCTCGCATTCAGCTGTGCGACATTTTGAACATTGAGCAGCTTTCCCCACTCCTTTGTTTCTACATATGTTGCAAAGAGTTTTGAATATAGATGGGCCTTTGAGATTTTGGAAAGTTCTCCCTCGCTGTTTGGAAAATCGAGCACAAATCCATGTTTAAAAAGATAGAGCTTAAATTTGTCGATGACGCCCGTTCTATAGGCCACAGGGCCGTGAGCGTATCCCACATATTTTTTTAGCCTGACTATTGAGGCGTCGGCCTTTCTCGATTGTTCAAGCAACTCCCTTGTACTTTCCTGTCCGGATTTCTCAAGGAGTTTAAGCGCATCTTCAACTAAGGTATGTTCAACCTCTATCGGCAGGTTCGCCTTTACCATTTTTTTCATCGACGATTCGAGCGACTCGATGAGCGCCTTATTGATCTTGGCCCCTCGCACCTCAAAGAAATATCCATCTCCGATTGATTGACCAACTGTTAGTTTAACCTGTGGGGCAATTTGGGCGGCCGCCGCGTATAATATTATTGACGCGCTTCTTCTGTAGATATCCATCCCTCCACGATGCGATATATCGACGGTTTGGATGTCCAGATTTCCGCTGATTTTGTAGTTTAAATCGACAAGGCGATTATTGACCACCGCACCCAGGGCCGGAAATTTTCCTGTATGAGGAAACTCCTTGAGCAAAGTGCTGATGCGCTCCCACTTTCTTGCTCCGAATTTACTGCCATTGATGGCGACTGTGACTTTTTCAGGCATCTATTTTCCCTTTGTCTTTGAGGAACCCCTTTTTACGATTGAAAGATGGGATATTTTTCCGCCAAGGATTGCCTCTTTTTTCTGGAGGCGCATCACATTATCGAGCACCCTTTTCATCTCAGGAGAGATGTTGATAGAATTTGTTCCCGGCTTGAAGGCCTTGAAACAAAGGCTTCCCAGCTTTCCTAGTTCGCGATGATGTTCAAGTCGATCTTTTCCATATTCCAGATGCAATCTTGTCGCGTCGAGCGCCTTGCCGCTCAAATCCTCGGCCTCCTTGATTCCTTTTTTGAGAAGGACCATTCCCTCATCCATCATCTTGTGTGCCCTCTTTTGAATATCATGTAGCTTCTTCATATTTCCCCCTTTTTCCCGCCAACGTTTAAGGACGGGCTATTTTTATTAAAACTGTTTATGAATTTCATCAAACCATCGTCTGTTTGCCTGTAATGCCAATGTACTTATTACAGCAAAAAACAAAAACAAAAAAGCGATAATTTCATTTCCTGTCGAAAATCTACCTATGGAGTCATAGACCCTGATCGGACTTAGTATTATTGATATGATGAAGATGACAACCGAGTTTGTCGAATAAGCGGCCAAATATCCTTTGAAACTTTTTCGAAGTATATAAATAAAAGAGTAGGCGCTGGCCGCCAAAGGAACGATTATGCATATCGATTTTTTAAGGTGTAAGCTGAAAAGAAAAACCAAAATGAGATAGAAAAGCTCTAGCCAAATGCCGAATGGAAGATGAAATATTTTTTTACGAAACGTCTGATATATCATCGGGCGGCATTTTATAACTTAAGGTTATATTTTGCAAAGAAATTGAATCATTTGAGAGGTTCTATTTTTTCAGGTTCTAACTTGGTGATTTTTGATTTCCAGATTTCTTTTATGTATTTGGAGATATCATCCAGCGCGGCATAGGAACATGGTACAAGTATTAATGTCGAGAGTGTTCCGAACATAAGCCCCCACGCCAAAGCGAGTGTCATAGGAACTAGAATCGGATCCCATCCTCCTATGCCGTAGGCCGTCGGAAAGAGTGCTGATACGGTGGTGATGGTTGTAAGGACAACGGGTCTCAATCTCAAACTCGATCCCTTGATGAGACATTCATGAAATGATAGGCCACCCTCTTTTCGAAGCTGATCGATGAAAGTGACCATGACGATCGATGCGTTGACCACAACTCCCACAAGCCCTATCGAACCGATCATCGCGAGGAACCCAAGGGCCTTACCGTGCAGTGTGAAACCTAGGATGACACCTACGAATCCAAACGGGATCGAGAGCATTACGAGGAAGGGCTTTGTCAGCGAATTGAAAAGTGTTACGAGTATTGCGAATATACAGAATATGGCGATTATGAGAGAGATGAAGAGGCTCTCCATCGACTCCCTCGTGTCTCGCTCCTCACCTCCGAATACGAGTCGGTAACCGGGATGATTAAGGCTCAAATCTTTGAATTTGTTTCTCAACAGTTTGTTCACTTTGACAGAGGTTATGATCTTGGTGTCGACATCGGCTGTAATCGTTATGGCGCGCTGAAAGTCGAGATGTTTGCGGTCCTTAGGGCCCGGCTCTTTTTTTACCAGCGCTATTTTATGGAGCGGGATCAAGTTACCGCGCTTGTCCGATATCATCAGCTGATCCAGGACTGCAAGGTTTCCACGATTCTTTTCAGAGAAGAGAACTCTCACATTGATCTCTTCTCCGTATCGGGTCACTGTGGAAGCTATTATACCCTC
>JBDRGF010000124.1:0-3817 GCA_043818055.1 Pseudomonadota bacterium
GGCGGTATCGAAGCCTCCCGTGTCTTCACAAAGATTCACCTTGCGATGTTTGGGCTCATACCGTGGGAGGCCTGTCCGGTCATGCCTCCTGAGCTCGTCTTCATGCCGAACTGGTTTCCGATCAACATCTACCAGTTTTCAAGCTGGGCCCGAGCAACGATCGTTCCGATGACTATCATCTGTGCTACAAAGCCGGTTCAAAATCTTCCTGAAAAATATAATATCGAGGAGCTCTTCGCGAACCCGCCTGATAAACGCGATTTCAGCTTCAAGCTCGAAAACAGGCCCAAGCTCTCGTGGGAGAACTTTTTCATCCAGCTCGATAAGTTTTTAAAATATGTTGAAAAGTCACCGATCAAACCGTTGAGAAATACTGCTATTCAACGCTGTGCCGACTGGACGTGGGCGCATGTTGAAAAGACCGAGGATATCTACCCTGCTCTGGCTTACTGTGCCCTTGCCTTCAAGGCGCTTGGTTATAAAAAAGATTCCTTGCAGATAGCAAAACCGTATAAGGCGCTGTTGAAATTTCAGCAGAGATATTCGGAAACCGATGTTCCTGCATTGCCGGGAAAAGAAATTCCCAAGGGAGTGAGAATTCATCAGCAGTGCTGCATCTCCCCAGTCTGGGATACTCCATGGACTTTGATGGCGCTTTTAGAGGCCGGTGTTCCCGGAAATGATGAGAGGCTCTTAAAGGCAGGCCAGTGGCTTATCGAGCGACAGATCACGGAGACGCGTGGCGACTGGGCTGTGAAAAATCCCCATGCGAAGCCGGGTGGATGGTCGTTTGAATTTGAAAATGAATATTACCCCGATGTCGATGATACGATTGAGGTGCTCTCTGTCCTCAAACGGCTTGACCTTCCAGAGGCGCAAAAGAGGACATCTATAGCGCTGGGTTTAGAGTGGCTGCTATCGATGCAAAATGATGACGGCGGATGGGGGGCATTTGATAAAAACCAGACACTCGAACTTGTGAACAGGATCCCCTTCTCGGATCACGGCGCGTGTCTCGATCCCTCCACACCCGACATAACAGCGAGGATGATAGAATTTTTAGCAGGTCATGGGTATGACAAAAACTACAAGCCGATCAAAAAGGCGCTGAAATTTTTGTGGAAGCATCAGGAGAAGTTTGGCGGATGGTTCGGACGTTGGGGCATAAACTACATCTATGGCACATGGTGCGTTTTGACGGCGCTCAAAGATCTCAATTGGGATATGAATGAAGAGAGAGTTAAAAGAGCTGTAACGTGGCTAAAAAGCGCACAGCTTCAAGATGGTGGATGGGGAGAATCGCCGGAGAGCTATAAAGAGAAGAAGTTCGTCTCATTGAAGCGCAGCACAGCCTCACAGACCGCCTGGGCACTGATGGGTCTTAATGCAGGAGCGAAGGATGAAACCAAGGTCATTCAAAGAGGCGTTGATTTTTTGCTGAACACCAGAAGGAAAACCGACGGTGGATGGGACGAACGCGACTACACCGGCACCGGATTTCCCGGCCATTTTTACATCCGCTATCATGGATATCGGCACTATTTTCCCCTCTTGGCATTGGCGAAGGTGAAGAATGGTGGATAGATTGCAACCATCAAACTTAAATCTTTTCAATCCCGGATCAACTGTGATATAGATCGGGCGTGGGAAACAACATTCAAAAACTGCAGAAATATTTCAAGGAGAACGAGGAGATCACACTTGCCTTTCTCTTCGGCTCTCAGGCGAAGCAGAGGGCATCAAAACTCTCCGACTACGACATAGCCATATGGACGAAAAAGAAATTGGGCATCGCCAAGATCAACAGGATATGGAGCGAGTTGCAGAACATTTTGCAAAAGGATGTCGATCTCATCCTCCTGAACAGCGCAAAGCCCGCAGTCGCTTGGGCAGCGCTGAGGGGAGAAAAACTTCTGATCAGGGATTTTTCACTCTATTTAAGGCTTGTGCTGGATGTATCGAGAGAAGCCGAAGAGATGCAGGATTTTATCATTTCCCTGTGGAACCTGAAAAAGAGGTACAAAAAACATGACGCCGCTTAACAAGGAACAAAGACAGAGCATAATAGAACGCCTGAACTTCATGGAGGTTGAGCTCTCCGATCTTGAAAAGAAATATAAACTCCTCACATGGCAGGAATATTCGACAGTGAGAGATGTGAGACGCAATGTCGAAAGAATTATCGAAAATTTGGCAAATGCCGTAATCGACATATCGAAAATCTATCTTGCAGGAGAGCAGATAGAGATGCCCGGCACCTATCAGGAGATCGTTCTAAAACTCGGTGAAACAGGCTTGATATCTGACAAGCTAGCATCCGATCTTTCCCAGCTCACGAAGGCCCGAAACGTACTCGCGCATCAGTATCTGGATCTCAAATGGGAACTGATCAAGAACACGATAAAGACCGCCCCTGCCGCAATAAAAGCGTTGATCAGAAAACTTGGGTGAAATCGTTTGAGAAGAATATGGTGACGGAGGAAGATTTATATAGAAGTTAAGCAATGTCTTCCCCTGAGAGCTGACTGTTGATCGCTAAGCGCTATTTCTGCCATATACGAACTTCTCACGTATGGACCGGAAAACACGTGCTTGAATCCCATATCGTAAGCTATTTTCTCATACTCCCTGAACTCCTCTGGTGTAACATATCTTGTCACTTCAGGATTCGACCTGGTCGGCCTCAGATATTGACCAATTGTAATTGCATTACAACCCGTTGCATAAATATCCCTCAAGCATTTTTCAAGTTCCTCTTTAGACTCGCCCAAACCTACCATCAGTCCTGACTTAATTACCATTCCTTCAAGTAGAGTTGAAGCTATACTTAAGACTTTTAACGAGCCATCATACGATGCTTTTCCATCACGATATATTGGTGTCAGCCGCTCTACTGTTTCAAGGTTGTGATTCAGTATATCGGGTTTTGAGTCACATAAAATTTTGATCGCTTTTTCGCTCAGATTGAAATCTGGAATAAGCACCTCTATAGTAACTTTCGGATTGAATTCCCTCACCTTCTGAACGCTCTGTGCAAAATGTGAAGCTCCTCCGTCACCAAGGTCATCCCTTGTCACAGAGGTGATAACTACGTGTTTTAGCGATAGTTTTTGGATTAATTTGGCAAGATTATGAGGTTCATTCGGGTCGGGAGGTTTCGGCGTTCCACTCCTGACAGCGCAAAACGCACAATTTCGTGTGCACAGATCCCCCATGATCATAAAGGTCGCGGTACCTCTCTCAAAGCACTCGCAAAGATTTGGGCATCTGGCCTCTTCGCAGACTGTCTTCAGTGAGCAGGTTCTCAATGATTTTTTAATGGAATGGACATCCTTTGAAAAGTTATTCGATTTTCTAAGCCATTGTGGAAGTCTTGTTGTTGGCATTTGGCAAAAACATATCAGATGAAAAAATCAAGTCCAGCCTTAAAACTGAATCTGTATTTTTATCTTTTTATTGCCTTCATCCGTAACGGAGATGCATGTCTTTCCCAGCCTGTCACACCAAAGCTTAATATCCCTCTCAAATGTGGGACAGTCGCCGATAACCTCCAGAAGGTCACCCTTCTGCATATCCGGTGCGATGGCAGCAATTTTTAAAACTGGCTGCGGGCATTTCAACCCTAAGGTATCGAGATGTTTCGTTTCCATCAAACCCCCTTGTTAAGTTTTGTTTCTATCATATTTAGCACCAGAGGTATAGTTTTTTGTATATCGGGTGAAATCTCTTCGCTAAAATTATCTATCTCACCAACCTCGACTGCGATTATGTTTATATCGTCAGGCATTTCAAGCTCAAGATCGATGGCCATCTGAAG
>JBDRGF010000125.1:0-36263 GCA_043818055.1 Pseudomonadota bacterium
TTGATCGGGCTTTCACTTGAAGTAACCTTGAAGGCGATCTGGAACTCGATCACGACCAAGAGCATCGAGCTCAAGGGAGAGGGATCTCTCGTTCTCTTTCCTGTCTATGGTTTCATTGCGATATTTTATCCAATCCTCTTTCATCAGATCAAAGATCTCGAATGGTATATCCGCGGAGGAATATACGCCTTTCTGTTTTTGCTGGTTGAGTTTTTGTTGTGCAAACTCTTCGATAGAGTGCATATACATGCCCTAGCCTTTGGTAAGGATTCGTTTTTCAGGCTTCCACTCTGGTTTTTCATCGGACTTGGCATAGAGCGCATCTTTCCGATGGTTTTGACTGCGTCGAGATATGGAATTTAAAAGTGTTTGAGTGTTTAAGTGTTTGAGTGTAGAAGTTATTGAGAATTATGCTTTTACTTAAACACTTCTACACTTAAACACTTACGCACTTACTCAATGAAATACAATAAACTCAACAATCTATCCAAATCGCTAGATCTCATCTCCGACACCGATGATCGAATTGAGGCTTATCGCGAAGATACTATGATGAAGGGGGCTCCCTGCATGGTCTTGCGCGCGCGTGATGAGAATGAGATCAAAGAGGTGCTGCAATATTGTGATCGCGAAAAGATCCCTGTCACATTTTGCGCGGCTCAGACCTCTATGACAGGTGCCTCCGTGGCGCTAGATGGGCTTTTGGTATCTTGTGAAACGATATCGGGAGTGACGGATATCTTCAAAAGGGGCGATGAAATTGTTGTTAAAGCAAAACCCGGCACGATTGTTTCAGACCTTCAAAAGATTGTTGCGAAGGAGGGATATTTTTATCCGGTAGGTACAACGTCTAAGGATGAATGCTCGATCGGAGGAAACATCAATACCAACGCGACTGGCGAGGATTCCTACAAATATGGACCCGTGCGGCACTATGTGAGGGAGTTGAAGATCATCAAAGCGGATGGCTCTGAATTGGTTCTTAAACGGGAGAGCGATGAAAGACCTTCATGGGAGAGAAACCGGGCAGGATATTTTTTAAAATGGAAAAACCCCATCGACCTTTTCATAGGTTCCGAGGGCACGCTTGGATATATCTCAGAAATCGCGCTCTCTCTTCTTCCAAAGGTCCCCGATTTCTTTTCACTGCTCATACCATTCAATAGTAACAAAAGCGCCCTCGAGTTTATTGTTGATGTGACACAAAAGAAGAAGTTGAATCCAAGGGCGCTTGAATTGGTAGATTGGGGCGCTTATCAGGTCATGATGACGAATCCGACTTTTCAGAAATTTTCGGATAAGACGAGATCACTCGTCTATCTCAAGGGTGAATATGAGAGTGAAAAGGAATTTTTACATAGCCTCGATCAATGGCTCAAGGAGATTGAAAAATTTTCCGGAAAGCGGTTAGCCAATGAAACGATGGTTGCGACGAAGGATCGTGAGAAGGAGGAATTTCGTCTCTGGCGGCATCATATCCCTGCTACAGTAAATGAGAGGGCTAGAAGGTGCTGGAATGATGGAGGGGGAAAGATCGGCAGTGACTGGTGGGTGCCGATCAATAAGATCGTCGAGATGATGGATTACTTCTACGAGGTCGCAGGTCAGACAGGACTTTACAATATGGGATATGCACATCTCGGGAATGGTCATCCGCACACAAATCTTTTGGCCAGCAACGCTTCGGAAAAAAGAATAGCCCACGACGTCCTTTTAGCCTGTTGCAAAAAGGCAGTCTCTCTCGGCGGAGGTGTCGCCGGTGAACATGGTGTGGGAAAGCTGCATCGCGACCTACTTCCTATTCAATATTCTAGTGCTCAGATTGAAAAGATGATAGAGTGGAAAACTGTGTTTGATCCTAATTGGATTTTGGGTAGGGGAAATATTTTTGAATTATCATGAATAAAAAAACATTTAAAAGATTTTTTAAACTTTTATTGTTGATCGTCATTGTATTGATGATTACATTTGGTCTGTCATTTTTTAAGTCAGTAAATGATTTGGAAAATTACACATACGATTTAAGGCAGATCTCATTCGCCCCTGAAACTAAGATCAGCCCCGATATAGTCATGGTCTGGCTCGATGAGGCTACGATGTCGAAACTTCCCTATCGCACGCCGATACCGAGGGATTTTTTGGCCACGCTTCACGAGAAGATCTGGAGCGCCTCTCCTAAGCTCATCGCCTACGATATATTCTTCAAGGATTCATCGTTTTCGAAGGACGATGAGATGTTGGCTCAAGCCTTCGCCGGCACGAATGTCTATTCGGTGGTGCCGGTGAGGAGGGAGGGATGCGAAATATTCGACAAGTTCGGCACGACTGAACGTAAGGAGATGAAGGAAGATTTATACGGATGCGTCGATACTCCCCTACCCCTTTTTATGAATGTGCTTAAAGGTATCGGGTTAGCCGATCTTCCGTTCAACGCATTTGATCAGGTGGTTCGCAAGGCGACATTCGAGTTTAATACGGACAGAGGAAGAACGCTCTCACTTGCCGCCCTTCTCTTCGAGAGCTTGACCAACAAAAAGGTTAATGATGTCGTTCCCGTCAGGGCTTTTGATAAGCATCATAGGGTCTTCATCCGATTTGCGGGTCCACCGACAGTTGTTGGCGAAAAGGGTTCTCCTTTTAAGGTCTTTTCGGCTGCTCTCGTCGCGAAGGGGCTTATCCCTCAGGGGTGGCTCAAGGACAAGATCGTCCTTGTCGGAGCTTCATACTCAGATTTGAAGGATGCATTTTTAACACCCTATTACAGCTCTACTCATAAATTTGCCAAGATGAATGGTGTTGAGATTCACGCTAATATCCTCAACGATCTTTTGAATGGTCAGTTTTACGACCTCATCTCTCCTGTCATAGAGTATGCGTTCATCATACTGATAGTCATCCTACTGGGAGTTGCTTCGCTATTTATATCTCCTTGGAAGACGACCTTCACGACTCTTTTTGTTGCGATTGGAATATTTGCGATAGCTATTTTTGCGATTAATAAATTTGCAATTATCACACCTGTCATCACGCCCGTCATAGCTGCAATGCTTGCGGCGGGGTTGGGGATGGTGTTGAGGGCGCTTACTGAAGGTCGTGAGAAGCGCTTTATAAAGGGTGTGTTTTCCCGCTATGTTCCTCCGGCCGTTGTCGATAGGATGGTTGGAAATCCAGCACTGCTGACACTTGGCGGTGAACAACGGATGGTGTCGAGCCTCTTTTCTGATATCGCATCTTTTACTTCGATATCGGAAAAATTCGAACCGAAGATTTTGGTTCAATTTCTCAATGAATATCTAGGCCTGATGAACGAGGTACTTTTCAAATATGGAGCGACGCTCGACAAATATGAGGGAGATGCGATTATCGCCTTCTTCAATGCCCCGCTCGATCTTGAACATCACGAGAAAAAATCGACGATGTGCGCGCTTGAGATGCAAAAGGCGAGTCTCAAAATCTCAGAAATTTGGAAAGAGAGAGCCGGGCGAGAAATCCGTACGAGAATTGGCGTCAACACCGGGCCCGCGGTTGTGGGGAATATGGGATCACAAGGGAGATTCGATTATACGGCGATCGGCGATACTATCAATCTTGCAAGTCGCCTCGAGGGGATCAATAAATTTTATTCTACCTATCTTATGATCTCTGAGGTGACAGCTAAAGCTCTTGATGATTCTATAGTTGTGAGGCCGGTTGACAGGGTCAGGGTTAAGGGCAAAAAAGAGCCGATACTCATCTTCGAGGCATTGGGGGAAGCGAATGAAATACCATCTGAAATTAAAGATGCCCTGCTTCCAAATTACATGAAGGCGTTCGAGGGATTTGAGAAGAGAAAATTTCGCGAGACGATCGATATTCTTGTTGATCTAATCAAAAAATTTCCGGATGATGGTCCATCTCTCTCCTTGATCGAGAGATGTAAACGAGGACTCGAAGCACCGGATATGGAATTGGTTACGAATATGGAATCTAAATAGCTAATATATGGAGGTGTTATGTTTAGACATTTTATCTTTTTAGTATCATTGCTTTTTTTACTGCCAAGTCTTGCCTTTTCCAGTGCAGTGTTGCTTGAGACCACAGGAAAGGTTGATCTCAAGCCGGGAGGAAAAGGATCAGCTAAACCTGAGTTGGGTATGGAGCTGACTGACGGCACGCTCATCACTACAGCTGCCGGAGCAACCGCAACGGTGATGCTGATGTCGAGCGAGATCGACAAGATCGCATCGCAGTCGACTTACACCGTCGGTGCCCCATCCGCGCCTGAAGTTAAAAAGAGCATCATCTCCGGCATTGCCCTTGCGTTGAATGAAGCCACCTCTGATTCGGAGGCGGCTGTCGCACATGGAATGGTTAAGATGGGGAGAGTCGGGCCCGGTGCGCCGGAGGTCAGTCCGCTGGCCTTTGGTGGAATTGGTGTGACTACGTATTTTCCAAGATACACGGCCATCGGATATTCCCCCACTATCGTATTCAGGTGGAATCACAAAGGTCTCAACTGGACGAATCCGGTGCTAGTGATACAGGATGCGAATAAGAAGATGCTCAAAGTTGTTCAATTGAAAAGAGGTCTCGGAGAGATTTCAGTCTCTAGCGCTTTAGTGAAATGGACAAAGGGTGCGAGTTACGGCTGGTATCTCGGCGAGAAGACAGCAGATGATGTAAAGGGGATGACAACTATTGCAACATTCAGGATCCTTTCAGATGAAGAACAGAAGGCCCTTTATGAGGACAAAAGAAAGGTTGTCGCCCTTGGACTTAAAAACGCAGCGTCGCGTGCCTATATCCTTGGACAGCTCTATTATAAATATGGATTATATAATGATATGATCGTAAGTCTAAGGCCGCTGTGGGAAGATAAAGAGAGATCAACGACGTTAAAAAATCTACTCTATATCGGATATAAGATAATGGGTATGAATGATGAGGCTATTAAATTTGCTACTGTAAAAAAAGATGAAAAACCGAAGTCAAAATCGAAAGTAGCCCCCATGACGCCGATCAAGTTGAAGAAGAAGAAATAAAAACAAAAAGCGCATGTGGCATGTAGCATGTGGTATGTAGGCAAAGGCTTGTTTGACAGGGTTTTCACTTTATTCCAAAAAAGTTCTTTATCCTTCCTAATATCTGAGAGGTGTTTTTATCGATCGCCTTTAGGCTTGATTTGCTTTTGTCGATCTCGCCTTGTCTTTTCGCGAGCACTTCGGCAAGATTTTCTGAGATTTTAGGGTCGGCTTGAATTATTTTAGAGAAGGACTCTTTATCGATTTTAAATAATAACGAATCTCTATTTGCTGTTACATTTGCGCTTCTGGGCTCTCCGGTTAATAGGCTCATCTCGCCGAAGAAATCGTTGTCAGTGAGTACAGCCAATACATTTCCCTCTTGCGGTCTACTGCCGAGAGCCACGCTTAATTCGCCATGTTTGATTATGTACATCGACTTTCCCGGATCCCCTTGTCTTACAACCGCCTCACCCTTTCCATATTCATGAGTCTTCACATCATGCGCAAGCTGAGTTATCTCCTCTTCATTTAAAGCTTCGAATAGAGATAATTTTTTGAGTATGCTGAGGACATTTTCGCGTTTCTTTTTTTCACCCGCTTTCAATGCCCGCTCTTCAATGTGGTGATGTTGTATAGTTCTGATCGGGAAAGGAATATGTATTTGATTTCTCTTTAAGACATACCAGAGTTTTGTTTTAATATCTGAGAGAATCTTTGGTTCAATATCGTAATCTCTGTGGTAAAAGCGCACTTCATAATTTATTGCAAAGTCGCCATATTGAACAAGAAAAACCTCCGGTTCAGGTTGATTGATTACATCGGGATGTTGTTTTAGAAAATCTACAATCGTGTTCTTCAGTCTGTTGGGCTCGGTGTCATATGTTACGCCAATTTCGAATTTAGCCCGATGCCGTCTGGTTGGTTTTGTATAGTTGGTGATTACGCTGCTCGTGATTTCCTGATTTGGTATGCAGATTATTTCGTCGCTTCGGGTTTTTAACCTTGTAAGTTTCCAGGTTATTCCTATCACCTCCCCGATATGATCTCCAACCTTAATCCAGTCTCCGATCTGGTATGGCCTGTCCATCTGTAGCGTCAAACCGGCAAAGAGGTTGCCTATGGTCTTTTGCGCTCCAAAACCGATCGCTGCGGTCAGGACTGCAGATGTTGTGATAAGACCCGCCAGGTTTATCTTACCCTGAGTTCTTAGTAGAACGAGTATGATGATTGCGTATATTACGATGAGAATGAAGTCCCTCGTTATCTTGGGAAGTGTCTTATTTTTCCACCATAACATTATTTTTTCTATGAACAGAAAAAATAGTAGTCGCACTACTCCACAATAGAGCGCGGCTACCGAAGAGAGATATATCCATTTATACCAGGTTGCGAGATCGAAAAGATTCAGGTAGTTGCTTGCGATTCTCAAAAGAAGATACAATATGATCAATCCGAACGGTATGACTGGAATCCTTTTTATTTTACGTGCGATCGTGTTGTATCCGAGCAGTAAAATTATCAGTCCGATTCCCAAGATTGTGTGAGATGCGTAAGCGTGTATTGAGGTTAAAATATTTTCCATATTGTGATAATAGTTTGCATGGAGTCGATTTACAACATATAAATAGTGTTCAGCTATAAGCTATAAGTTGTAAGCTTTAAGTAAAAACGGAATAACGCTTACGACCCTATTAATTTTGAGGTTTATATGCGCAGCGATTCTGATAGTGCTTCAATTTCTTTTTATGGTGTTCGTGGTTCTGTGCCAACACCCGGAAAGGCTACAATGGGCATTGGGGGCAATACACCATGCCTTCTTATTGAATGCGATGATCAGCTAATCATCTGTGATTGCGGTACTGGCATGAGAGTTTTGGGAGATCAGCTGTTGAATAAATATCATGATGGTTTGAAAGCTACGATAATGCCCTCCCATCTGCATCTTGATCATCTCACTGGGCTTCCATTTTTTAATCCTATTTATTCCAAAAAAAATTCTTTTACATTCATCGGTGGTTTTAATGATGGGCAGCTAGAGAAAGTCTTGCAGGATTTAATGAAGGCTCCCCTCTTCCCCGTTTCTTTTATCAAACTGGATTCGAAGCTAAATTTTATCTCACCTCCAAAGGCTACTTTTAATATAGGTTCGATTAATATAATTCCTTATCTGTGTAATCACCCCGGCGGTTCGTGGGGATGGCGCTTTAATTTTTCCAATGGAAAGAGCCTGGTTCATGTGACCGATAATGAACCGAAGGATCAGGAAACAGCTGAAAAGATGATAGCGTGGATGAAGGGGGCTGATATTCTGATTCATGATGCTCAATATACACCGAAGGAATATGAGGGATTGAGGCGTGGCTGGGGACATTCCCCCTATACATATCCAATTGAACTTGCTGCCAAAGCGGGCATTCCAAGTCTTTATTTGTTCCATCACTCCCCTGATTATGATGATAAAAAATTAAAAGGGATTTTAAAAGATGCAAAGGCTTTTGCTAAGAAAAATCATTTTAATGTAAAACTTTTGCTTTCGTACGAGGGCTTAAATGTAGTTTTATAGATGTTTTGCAAGAATCTTTCTTATAATCCCCTCTATTGAATTTTTTCAAATCACCCTACCCCACTGTGAATGTTTTTCCCCATCTATTCGTTACAAGTCAAATTTTAAAACACGCCAAAAATATCAATAAAATCAAGTAGTTATATGAGCGCATATAATCAGCAGTTCTCGAAATAGGCTTTCTACATGCTCGGAACTACATGCTGATTTTAAAATGTTTCACGTGAAACATTTTTTAAATTTCAATAACACCCTTCCCTCTCCTCCGGCCAGATTATAATGATGTTCTTCAATCAGTCTTATTAATAAGCTATTCATAACATCCTGAGCTTCGTTTATTTCCTCTTTCCACTTTGGTCCCTTCATTGCGATGATTTCTATTCCATCACCAAAAAGAGCTGTCTTTGATAAGAAATCTTTTAAAGACCATGTAGCCCTGCTGACAATGAGGTCAAATCGCCCCAGCGTTGAAATGAGGTCTTTGTCCTCCACCCTTCCCTGTACTGCTGTAATATTTGAAAGCCCAAGTTCGGCAATTACATGGTGACAAAAGTTCACCTTTTTTCTTTTGCTGTCCAACAATACTATTTCTAACTCCGGGCGTTCAAATTTTACTATTAAACCGGGGAGTCCAGCCCCCGTTCCAAAGTCGATGACGCGTTTTATGTTTGGGCTAATCAGTTTTGTGATCTCCTGGCAGTCTTTGATATGTTTTTCTATAATCTCATCGTGATCCAGTGTGCCGATCAAATCCAACGAGCTTCCCCATTTTTGAAGCAGCTCAATATATCTATTATATAGTTTATTCATAGTTCGATCAGTTTATATATATAATGAAGTAAGTGCAATAATGATGTTGCATGAAAAAATGTTTCACGTGAAACATTTTAAAACCAGTATGTAGTTCCGAGCATGTGGCATGTGGAAAGGCTTGTTTAATGGAGTTTTTACCACATACGCTTTTGTTTTGTTATTTCTCTTGCAAATTGACAGGAATAAATTTATGTATGGCCATATTAATTTTTTGATCGATGGGGTGATAAGTGGCTGAAATTATTGCAATTTGTAATCAGAAGGGTGGCGTGGGTAAGACGACGACAGCCATTAATCTGTCCGCCTGTCTGGCAGCTGCCGAGAAGAGAACCCTGCTGATAGATATCGATGCTCAGGCTAATGCCACGACCGGCCTTGGTATAGACAAGGATAATATACCGAAGACGATCTATGATGTGCTGATGAATGATTCTGATATTGAATCTGCAATTTTACATACACCACTTGAATATCTTAAGATGATCCCTTCAAGCGGAGATTTGGTCGGTGCAGAGGTTGAATTGGTTTCGGTGCTTGCCAGGGAAAAGAGATTAAAAAACAGCCTCGAAAAGATCAATGATGACTTTGACTATATCATTATAGATTGTCCTCCTTCACTCGGTATAGTCACGTTGAATGCCCTGACGGCCGCAAATTCGGTATTAATTCCAGTTCAATGCGAGTTTTATGCTATGGAAGGGATGGTCAGTCTTCATAAGACTATTGAAGTGGTAAGGGATTGCCTTAATCCCGATCTAAAGGTTAAGGGGATCGTGCTTACCATGCACGATAAGAGAAATAATTTATCAGCGCAAGTCATTGATAATATTAGGGAATATTTCAAAAACAAGGTTTTTCAGGTGATAATTCCCAGAAATGTGAGATTGAGTGAGGCCCCCAGCCATGGAAAACCGATAATTCTTTATGATGTCAATTCAAAGGGGGCAAGCGCATATCTCACTTTAGCCCAAGAAGTTTTAATGAACTCAACTAGTTGATTTTATTTAATATTTTTAATTGCGCTTCACGTTACTAAGGAGGTAAGATGCAACAGAGAAAGGCGTTGGGAAAGGGATTGGAATCTCTAATTTCTACTATTCAAAAGCCAAAAGCTGAAAATGGACTAAATTTTATGAATATCGATCAGATAGTTCCGAGTTCGCTGCAGCCGAGAGAATATTTCGATGAAGAAAAAATAAAGGAGCTCTCTGATTCGATTAAAGAGAACGGCATCATTCAGCCACTGATAGTTTCGAAGTTGCCGGAAGGTCGCTTTGAGCTGGTCGCCGGGGAGAGAAGGCTTCGAGCAGCAAGAAAAGCGGGAATGAATGAAGTGCCGGTGATTATAAGAGATTTGGAGCCGCGGAAGCATCTCGAAATTTCAATCATTGAAAATATTCAGAGGGAGGATTTAAATGCGATAGAAGAGGCCAAGGCATATCAGGATTTGATGGACAAGTTTGAGATATCGCATGAGGATGTAGCTATAAAGGTTGGTAAATCGAGATCTGCCGTTAGCAACTCTTTGAGGTTGTTAAAATTGCCTAAGATTCTGCAGGAGGATGTCATGAGGGGTGACATCTCGGCCGGGCATGCAAGGGCGCTTCTTACAGTGAAAAGCATACAAGAGCAGTTGAGCCTTAGAGAGCAGATATTGGAGAAAAGGATAACAGTTCGCGACATCGAATCGATGGCTAAATCGACAACTGAGAATAAAAACAAGAAAGTTAAAAGTAACCAAAAATTAACAGCACAGCTCACCCAGGTTGTGAATGATTTGAGATTGAGCCTAGGCACTCAGGTAAAAATCTCTCCGAAAGGAGTGGGTGGTAAAATGACCATAGATTTTTATTCCAAAGAGGATTTAGATAGGATATATAAGCTATTAACAGCATAATAGGTGCGTAAGCGTTAAAGTTATGCAATGATAACTTTTACATTTAAACACTTCTACAACTAAACACTTAAGCAAGGGGGTTTTATGGGAAAGAACGGCAAGAGTTATGAAAACATCAACCAGATCAACGGACTTTTGGACAAGGGGTGTGAGTTCGAAGGAAAGCTCCTCTTTGAAGGAGTAGTGCAGATCAACGGTGACTACAAGGGTGAGATCACATCCGATGGAAAGTTGATCATCGGTAAAGACGCAAATGTAAACGCAAATATCAGCGTCGGCGATCTGATCATCGAAGGACGGGTCGAAGGTTCGCTCTCTTCCAAGGGGAGAGTTGAGATGCGCTCAAGCGCAGTAGTGCTGGCAGACATCATGGCTGGATCTATCGTAATCGAAGAGGGTGGCGTTTTTCAGGGACATTGCCGCATGAGCACAAATCCTGAAGAGATGGAGCTTAGCTCAAAAGCTGCGACAACACCAACAGCCTCTACCTCAGATGATTCAGCGCCATACTATGTTGAACGGGAAGACGAAGAACCACCAATAACGATGTAAAAGAGATAGATCAAGGGCGGTTCGCGAACCGCCCCTACATTGAATGACCAGCGACAGTACTTGTGGGGGTGCATGTTTTCATTTTTATCAACTATTAATTTGGCGCCGAATAATACGTTTTATATCCAGCTCTTAATTTTTCTGGCAGTCTTCATTATACTTCGAAAGTTTATTTTTATTCCGTATCTAAAATTAAAACAACTTAGACTCTCAGAATTAAAACGAAGATTGGAGGAGTGCGATAAAGTCGAGGCAGAGGCTGAGATGATTGCGCATGAGTATAGACACAGGGTGGAGCAGTCCCGGGAAATATCCTCAGCTCTGATCAGGAAGGATAAGGAGGAGGGGGGCAAAGAGGCAGATGAGCTAATAATGTCTGCGAACAGATTGTATAGGGAGGAGATGGAGAAGGGGCAGGATCTCTTAAACAACGAAATTATAAATCTAAGAAAAAGATTTGAGATAGAAAGAATAATGTTGGGTGAGAGCATAATAGAAAAGGTAGTAGGATGAATCAATATTGGCATTATATATTTGGATATATCAATTTGATTTTTCTCATGCTTATAATCTGGAAGGTGACGAGAGAAATGATGAGGGATTATTTTCGGCACCGCTACGAAAATAATAAAACCCAGATGGATGGCGCAAATTTAAAGATGAAAGAAATTTATAGGCGCTTGAGACTTTATCAAGCGCAGGTTGCAACACTCGATAAAGAACTTCAGAGTCAACGGAAAATTATGGAGGAGGCCGCGGAGTATGAGAGATGGGCGGCGATTGAGGGGGGAGAGACTCAGGCAAAATATATTCGTGAGGAGATGAAGAGATATCTGGAGCACGAGAGAAGTTTGCGACTCGCCAAGTTGAAGCAGGAGTTGATTGAAAAGGCGTTCGAATCATCGGATGAGATGTTGAAAAATCAGATCACAGAGAAGAAAAGAAAGGCATTGATGCAAAAAGCAATCGATGAGATGAAAGAATTTACAAAATCTCTGGACAAAAAGTCTCTGCTATCTCAGTACGAGCAGGGGGCATTTAAAAAGGGGGCAGGCCGGTGGGGAAAAGCCTATTTTGAGATATGCAAAAAGAATAATGAATTGGAGAGCTCTGAGGACGAATTTAAAAAACTAATGGCTATAATCAGCAGCTCCCCTGAGTTGAAAGAATTTGTGTTGAAAGACCCTATCGATAGAAATGATAGGAAGAAGATTATCAAAAAATTGTTAAAAATGGTAAATGGAAGTCAGATGATGGAGAATTTTTTATATATTTTAATTGATAAAGGAAGAATCTCAGATCTGGAGGAAATATCTCATGTGTTTTTTGCACTTGTGATGGATGATAATAAAATTTCTAAAATTCAATGTGAAGTTGCGGCAAAAGAAGACATTGAGGATAATATAAAAACAATTGAAGAGGCGCTGGAAAAAAAATTGCAGTGCAAAATAGTTTCAGAGGTGAAAGTGAAACCGGGTATCATCGCAGGTTTCCGCTTGAGTGTCGGCGACAAGCTTTTTGACGCAAGCATAAAGGGAAAGCTGGATAGGCTGCACACTTCAATGAAGTTGAGAACGTGATTGAATAAGGTCAAACTATTCTGGGGGTGTAAAAGATGAATGTAGATGCGAGCGAGCTTAGCTGGATAATAAAGGAACAGATTGAAAAATATAGCGAATCGATGCTTTCCGATGAGCAGGGCAGGGTGATGAGCGTTGGAGATGGAATAGCGCTTGTTCACGGCCTGTCGGGAGTGATGTCGGGGGAGCTGGTGGAATTCAAGGGAGGCATCAAAGGGATAGTTCTCAATCTTGAGGAGGAGTATGTCGGCATCGCAGTTATGGGGGATGACAAGGAGCTCAAGGAGGGCGATGAAGTAAAAAGGTGTGGAAATGTTGTAGAGGTGCCTGTCGGAGATAAATTATTGGGAAGGGTTATCAATCCGCTTGGAAATCCGATCGATGGATTAGGTGGAATGGACACAGATGAAGTTGCATCAATTGAACAACCATCCCCCGGGATAATCGATAGACAGCCTGTATGCGAACCTTTAAGCACGGGCATAAAAATTTTGGATGCCCTGATTCCCATTGGGAGAGGACAGCGCCAATTGATTATTGGCGACCGTCAGACCGGAAAGACGGCAATCGCAGTCGACACTATTCTCAATCAGGTTCGAAGCGATGTCATATGCATATATGTTGCGATAGGACAAAAGGCCACTACCGTCGCAAGGGTTGTTGAAAGACTAAGAGCTAATCGCGTGATGGAAAAGTGCATAGTTGTGAGCGCATCGGCTGCAGATCCGGCCCCTCTTATCTATCTGGCCCCATATGCCGGAGTGACGATGGCGGAATATTTTCGGGATCAGGGAAAACATGTTTTGATTGTATATGATGATCTTTCAAAACACGCAGTGGCTTATCGACAGATGTCGCTCCTTTTGAGGCGGCCTCCGGGCAGGGAGGCCTATCCGGGAGATGTTTTCTATCTCCATTCGAGATTACTGGAACGTGCGGCAAAATTATCAGATGCCTTGGGAGGAGGGTCCCTCACGGCACTGCCTATCATCGAGACCTTAGCGGGAGATCTCACCGCATATATTCCCACAAATCTGGTTTCGATCACCGATGGACAAATTTATCTCGAGAGCGATCTTTTCAATGCGGGCGTCAGGCCTGCCGTGAACGTCGGACTCTCTGTTTCAAGGGTAGGATCGGCAGCGCAAAAAAAGGCGATGAAAGAACTGGTGGGAGCCTTGAGATTACATCTTGCACAATATCGCGAGGTGGCATCTTTCGCACAGTTTGGTGCAGATCTCGACGTCGCGACAAGGAGACAGATAAGAAGAGGAGAGCGTTTAGTCGAGATGTTAAAACAACCTCAGTATAAAACATTGACACTGGGAGAGGAGCTTTTGGAGATATATGT
The DNA here is from genome assembly GCA_043818055.1 of Pseudomonadota bacterium. Classification (GTDB taxonomy): domain Bacteria; phylum UBA10199; class UBA10199; order 2-02-FULL-44-16; family JBDRGF01; genus JBDRGF01. Next base: position 13,760 of record JBDRGF010000125.1, read on the forward strand.
TGGCACACACGGATACCTCGACAGACATCCGGTTGAAAAGGTTCGCAGTTACATAGATGGGTTGAAAAATTTCATCACAGGAAGAGAAGCCAAGCTGATAGAGGAACTTTCCGAAGTCAAAAGCATAAAGGACGAGCCGATCATTCGTCTCGATTCACATATAAAGGATTATGATAAAGTAGTTTAAAAAAGTGTAGAAGTGTTTAAGTGTAGGAGTGTTTAAGTAAAAGAATAATTCTCCATAACTTCTACACTCCTACACTTAAACACTCAAACACTGATTTTATGGCACAATCACTTAGAGATATAAAAGATAGGATGTCGAGTCTTGAAGGTTCTCACAAGATTGTGAAGGCCATGAAGATTATTGCGACCGGGAATTTGCGACCTGCGGAGAGAAGCCTGTTGGCAGCCAAGGATTATGCTATCTCTTTGCATCACATGATAAGAAGTATCTCTGAGCATCTTGGACGCGGCGCTCCACCTCTGATGCGGCGACATGGTGAATTAAAGAATTTTGATGTTGTAGTAATTTCATCCGATCAGGGATTGTGTGGAGGCTTCAATGAAAACCTGATGCGCAATGTGCTGGAGGGATACGAAGAGCATGTAAGTCATGGAATCAACATGAAGCTTCTAGTTGCCGGGAGGAGAGGGATCGGCTATCTGAAACAGCGGGGGATCGACTATATTGAACTTCCGGTCAGACTGAAGGATCCTTCATTTGCAAGGATGGTCTCTGTGGAAATCGCCCAGCTCATGTGCGAAAGGTTTTTGAGCAGAGAGTGCGATGGGAGCTTTATCGCCTTCAATAGCTACATCAACACGCAAGTGCAAAAAACTACGTTCTGGAATCTCTTGCCACTTCATTGGCGAGGCCATGAAAGAAAATACCAGTATTATATATATGAACCAGAAAGAGATGAATTATTGAACAGGATATGCAGACTGGCTTTGGAATATACAATCATGCAGGCAATATTAGAGTCAAATACGGCGGAACAGGCCGCGAGAATAACTGCAATGGATGCGGCTAGTCGTAATGCCAAGGCTGTGGACGATGAATTGAAATTGATATACAATCGTGCAAGGCAGGAAGCAATTACGTCAGAGCTGATCGATATCATCAACGGATCAAGCGTTCAACTATCAATTAATTGATAGTTGGATATTGTTAATTGTAAATTGAACTATTGGGGTATGAAAGATGGAAAAAAATAATAGCAACGGAAAGGTAGTTCAGGTGATGGGACCGGTTGTCGATGTTAGGTTTGCTAACGGAGATCTTCCATTTATCGATACAGAGCTGAGGGCGACCACATCAAAAGATAGTAAATTCAACTGCGTTCTGGAAGTCGCTCAACATCTGGGAGAGAGAACGGTGCGTTGCATCGCACTTTCCCCGACAGAAGGGCTCGTTCGACGATCGGAGGTGCAAAACCTTGGAACTCCTATTGAGGTGCCGGTTGGCCCTGAGGTGCTAGGCAGGGTGATCAACGTTGTAGGTGAACCAGTAGATGGGCTTGGCGAAATTCATGCCACACATCACCTTCCGATACACAGACCTCCTCCTCCGTTTGACGAACTCTCTACAAGTGAAGAGATCTGGGAAACGGGAATCAAGGTAATAGATTTGTTAGCGCCATATCCGAAGGGCGGAAAGGTTGGATTGTTTGGAGGTGCCGGTGTTGGAAAGACAGTCATAGTGATGGAACTCATCCACAACATCGCAAAACAGCATGGGGGATATTCGGTCTTTGCCGGCGTCGGTGAGAGGACGAGGGAGGGAAATGAGCTCTGGCTGGAGATGAAAAAATCAGGAGTTTTGGACAAAACTTCTCTAGTGTTTGGCCAGATGAATGAACCTCCCGGTTCAAGGGCCAGGGTCGCATTGACGGCAGTTACCGTTGCCGAATATTTCAGGAGGGAGGAGCACAGAGACGTTTTGCTCTTCATCGATAATATATTTCGCTATGTTCAGGCTGGTTCTGAGGTCTCAGCGCTGCTCGGAAGAATGCCCTCCGCAGTAGGATATCAGCCCACGCTTGCATCGGAGATGGGGGAGTTGCAGGAGAGGATCACTACCACAAAGAACGGTTCGATAACATCAGTACAGGCAGTATATGTGCCGGCAGATGATCTGACCGATCCCGCTCCAGCTACGACATTTGCGCATCTCGACGCTACCACCGTTCTGTCGAGAAAGATCGCAGAGCTTGGAATATATCCAGCTGTCGATCCGCTCAATTCCTCCTCGAGAATTCTTTCACCGGAGATAGTGGGGGAGGAACACTATAAAGTTGCAAGAAGGGTTCAGGAAATTTTACAGCGCTACAAAGAATTGCAGGACATCATCGCGGTATTGGGACTCGATGAACTTTCGGAGGAGGATAAACTTATAGTTGCGAGGGCTAGGAAGGTTTCGCGTTTTTGTTCACAACCCTTCCACGTCGCAAGTCAGTTTACGGGAATTGAAGGAAGATATATTTCATTAAAAGACACGATAGCTGGTTTTAAAACGATATGTGATGGTGAAGTCGATGAACTTCCCGAACAGGCATTTTACATGGCAGGCACTGTTGAGGATGTTAAAAAAAGCGCTAAGGAGATGGTGAGTGAGCAACAACAATCCTGATAATAATATCGAACAAGCGAAGCCATTTTATTTCAAACTGACGACTCCTATGGGAAAACTTGAGGAATGCGCGATAACGGTTGCAACTTTACCGGGAACTTCAGGTGAGTTAAGTGTGATGCACGGGCATGTGGGATTGGTCACACTATTAAAGGCCGGAGACGTGAAATTTACTAAGATAAGCGGGGAGGAGAGGCTGTACAACATTTCAGGGGGAATTGCACATGCAGAGGGAGACAAACTGACACTTCTTGTCGATAACGCAACCTGTAGAGCTTAGAGAGATATTTCATCGAAAGTTTATTTCATTAACCCATTGCATAATTCTATTATTATATGTTATCGGCCTGTCTCTATTAACAATATATAATAACAATATTACTCAGGAGGATATCTATGTGTTTAAGTTTCTTATGTGAAGTTAGTCTGGTTGGTTGGGCGGTCATCATCGCTGTAGCAGCGCTAGTTTATGCATTTCTTCTCGCATCATGGGTGAAGAGAAGGGATCCGGGAAATGACCGGATGAAGGAGGTCGCAGCTGCTATCAAAGAGGGAGCGATGGCCTTTATCAAACGTGAATACAAAATTTTGGCCATCTTCGTCGTTGTTGTTGCGGCGATCTTTGCTGTCGTAAATCAGGGGGCGGTGAGATTGATAGCGATCGCATTTATCTCAGGTGCTTTTTGCTCAGGCCTTGCAGGCTATCTGGGCATGAGAGTTGCCACGCGTGCAAATGTGAGAACAGCAAATGGTGCAAGAGAGAGCCTGAACAAAGCCCTCATAATTGCATTCAGAGGCGGAGCTGTGATGGGACTCTCCGTGGTCGGGCTGGGAATATTAGGACTCGGCGCACTATATATGATCTTTGTTCATATGTTTGGCGGCGATGCTGAGACGCTGAAAACGACAATATTGCCGATCTTAGCCGGTTTTTCATTTGGTGCTTCATCCATCGCACTATTCGCTCGTGTTGGCGGAGGTATTTATACGAAGGCGGCAGATGTAGGCGCTGATCTTGTTGGAAAGGTTGAAGCAGGTATCCCTGAAGATGATCCGAGAAATCCGGCGACCATTGCCGATAACGTAGGTGATAATGTCGGAGATGTCTGTGGAATGGGGGCGGATCTTTTTGAGTCCTACATAGGATCATTAGTCAGTTCGATGGTTTTGGGAGTGGCAGCTGGGGCAACAGGAGTTACTCTTCCATTCGCGTTAGCAGCTGTCGGAATTCTCGTCTCAATTATTGGAACATTTTTTGTCCGAACAAAAGAGGGCGGCAATCCTCAAACAGCGTTGAACCTTGGGACTTTTTTAGCCGGAGGACTCTTCGTTATAATCTCATATTTCATGATACACTATCTGGCTCCTGAAGGATTGAATTTTTACGGTAATCAGGTGAGCGCGATTTCTTTGTGGTCAGCAGTTGCAATAGGAATGGTTTCAGGTATCGCGGTCGGATTTATCACAGAACATTACTGTGCAAAGCACAAAGGGCCGGTTGAGAGCATAGTGAAGGCTTGCAAGACAGGTGCAGCTACAGATCTTATCGCAGGTCTTGCAGTCGGAATGCGCTCAACAGGTTTGCCGCTGGTTGTCATCGCAGTTGCAATAGTTTTGAGCCATCATTTTGCCGGCCTGTATGGGATAGCCATCGCAGCGCTTGGCATGCTTTCCACCACCGGAATTCAGTTGGCAGTCGATGCATATGGTCCGATTGCAGATAACGCAGGTGGTATAACCGAGATGAGCGGACTTGGTGAAGAGGTCAGGAAGAGAACCGATTCTCTCGATTCAGTAGGAAACACGACGGCTGCAATCGGCAAAGGATTTGCTATAGGATCGGCAGCTCTGACAGCGCTCTCTCTCTTTGCAGCTTTCAGAGAACAGGCGGGGCTTCAGTCTATCGATATAGTAAAGCCTGAAATTATAGCAGGACTTTTTATTGGTGGCATGCTTCCCTTTCTCTTTTCATCGATGGCGATGTCAGCAGTTGGAAAGGCAGCCAACAGCATGATAGAAGAGGTGAGGAGACAGTTCAAAGAGATTCCCGGCCTCCTCGAAGGAAAGGCAAAGGCTGATTATGCCCGTTGTGTCGATATTTCCACAAGCTCTGCTCTCAAACAGATGGTGCTTCCCGGATTGATGGCAATTTTGATGCCGGTGGTAGTCGGGTTTGGTTCGAAGTGGATTTGGGGAAATGCTGGTGTGTTGGGCGGAATGCTCGCCGGCGTCACCGTGACAGGTGTGTTGCTCGCTATCTTCATGGCAAATGCAGGTGGAGCTTGGGACAACGCAAAGAAACAGATCGAGGATGAACCGAGAGGCGAGGGGACGGGCAAAGGAAGTGCACGTCATGCAGCCGCGGTTACAGGGGATACAGTCGGAGATCCGTTCAAAGACACAGCAGGTCCATCTCTCAATATATTGATAAAACTGATGAGCGTGCTCTCTCTAGTGATAGCACCTTTATTGGTGTGATAATTCAAGAGATAAAAATATTAGTTGGGTCACTCAGCGATTTGAAAAATACTAGCTAGCTTGGATTTCTCACAAGGTTGCGAAAAATCCAGGAAATCCCAAGCTATAAACTCCAATTTAAAAATATTCAAAACAGACTGTTATATGAATTTGGATGTTGATTTTTAGTTTGAAGTTTGGAATTTGTGATTTATTTGATATTTGGAATTTTAAAGCATTTCTCACTGTCCTTGTGAGAAATGCTGGCTAGGTTAACTCTATGATATGAATCAGTTTTTCGGTCTTTTCCTCTTCTTCCTGGGCATTCTTTTTCTCTTTATTGTTTCGCTCAGGTGGCAAGGGGAGGCGCAACGATGGGCGTTCCTCTTCCAGTTCTTTTTTTCCTATGGGTTTGAAGAAAACCATGATTCTCTTCCTCCATATATATTATCGGCTGAAAAGAATCAAAAGTTGCTAGCTATGGCGTTATTTTTTCTTTTTTTGTTTTGATTTTTTGGAAGGGGATTTTTTTGCATCTGGTTTCGTTTCGGCCTTTTTTGCAAAGGCGATGAGAGTGTTGTTCATCTCATCCAGACGCTCTCTCACCTTATGAAAGATGCTGCCGGGTGTGAAATTACCGCCTTTAAGAGCCTTTCCAGCAGGTAAGCCGGTAAGAATTTCTATTCCCTCCTCAACCGTGCTCATGGCGTAGATATGAAATTTTTTCTTTTTCACGGCCTCCACGACCTCTTTTTTGAGCATCAGATGTTGCTTGTTTTGAATCGGAATAACAACTCCCTGCTTTCCTGTGAGCCCCTTCGCTTTACAGACATCGAAGAAACCTTCGATCTTGTCATTCACCCCTCCAATAGGCTGAATCTCTCCAAACTGATTTATGGAGCCTGTCACAGCAAATCCCTGATCGATAGGAACGTTGGAAAGTGACGATAGGATCGAAAAGAGCTCGGCTGCTGAAGCGGAATCTCCATCCACGCCACCATAGGATTGTTCAAAACAAAGAGATGCGGATAGATTTAGCGGTGCGAATTGCGCAAACTTATGCAAAAAATATCCGGTCAGTATTAAAATACCTTTATCATATGTGGAGCCGGAGAGCTTAGCCTCTCGTTCAATATTAATAACTCCCGATTTTCCAAGAGATGTGATCGCCGTAATGCGATTCGGTTTTCCAAACGAGGTGTGGCCCAAAGAATAGACAGCCAAACCATTGAGCTGACCAACTCGTTTGCCGGAAACCGTTATGAGCATTACACCTTCATCAATGCTTCTTTGCAGGTTATCCTGCAAAAGCGAATGGCGCTTATGACGATTTGCGAGTGCAAGCTCAACGTGTTCTTTGGTGATCTTTTGAGCACGTTTGCTGTTGGCGATATTGTTCGCCTCTCTCAATGCGTCGATGATATAAGAAAATCTCGTCGATATCCTGTTTCGATGGCCGGCATCTTCAACGCCATATTCGAGCATCGCAGCTAATGCGCTCTTATCGAGTTTTTTGAAACCGCCACGCTCTGCAACGGCTCCCAGCACTGCAGCGTATTGCTTGACGCTGTTCTTATCCATCTTCATTGCAGAATCAAAATCTGAGAGGATTTTGAAAATCTTTGGAAAGTCCTCATCATAATTCCAGAGGAGGTGATAGAGCCATTTGGGTCCTATCATTATAACTTTTACGCTGAGATCGATAGGCTCTGGATTCAATGTCAGTGGAGCAAATTGAAAATAAGATTCAGGCTGTTGAATGACCAGCTTTTCAGATTTTAAAACTTTCTTGAGCTGATCCCAAACGAGCGGGCGTCTTAAAATATCCATGGCGTTGACTATTAGATAACCCCCATCGGCCTTTAAGAGTGACCCTGCTTTGATATATCTAAAATCTGTGCTCCAGGAGCCTCCTTGACCAAAATTATATTCGAGAGCTCCGAAGATGTTGAGGTAGCTAGGGTTCTGCTCTTCAACTATTATGCTCTTATCATCAGATCCTGTTTCGCTCTGATCGATCAGTAAATTGACTTCGTAAATCCAAAGAGGACTCTCTTTACGTGGCTGCGGCCCTGCCAGCATCAACAATCCCTCCTGTTTGCTGGCCTTTTTTTCAACGAAGTTGTCCAAATTTTTAAGTATATCTGATTTCACCCGCAAGAGATATTTTCTGACCTTGCCCTCTTTGTATCTATCGAGCAAATCTTCCATGAGACCGTCGACGATGATGGCAGCGCTTCTCTCTTTTAGGCGCTCCAATGCTTTGTGCATATCTTTACCCAGCCCTCGCGCTTTTGTGATCACCTTTTTGAGCTCATCTATAAGGAGCTTATGCCTCCTCTTTTTCTTTTGATATTCCTCTTTGCTGATTTTGCCCTCGTCCACAAGCTTTTCGAGATAATCTATGGAGACTGCCTCTTCACCAACGATTGGAAATACAGTTGGTGTAGCAAGCCCTCCCCCCTCCTGAATTTGAATTAACGCAAAACCTTCCTTTTTAAGTTTTTCGGCAAATTCTTCAAAGATCTTCTTCTCCTGTCTCTGATATCTCTCGATGATGAGTTCTCTCTCTTTTCCCACGGCTTGTGATTCGAGTGTTTTTGAGACCTCCGCTTGCAACATCTTGATCAGCTCCTTCATATCGTCCCGAAATATTTTTCCCTGGCCCTTCGGAAAGGTTAGAAGGACAGGGGCTGAAGAATCCACAAAATTATAGACGTAACAGCGGTCAGGGGGTGGTTCTTTTTGCGAAGGTATCTGTTCAAGGGTTCTTCTGACGGTCGCCATCCTTCCCGTTCCGATGACGCCGGCGACATAGATGTTAAATCCCGGATAAGAAAGGCCTAGCCCGGTTGTCAGGGCTTCCAGCCCCCTTGACTGTCCGACGATAGCCTGGGTAGTAGGCAGATCCTCCTTGAAAAAACTTAAGTATTTTTTATCGCATTCCCACCTGAGCTCCGAAACTTTGACTTTTCTTGCTTCAACATTTACCTTGGTCATTGATATTTCCTCCTTGTTAGTCGTACATAGTAGCTTACTGATGTCATTCTAGCAATAAAAAGAAGTGAGGATGTAGCAGATTGCAAGAATTAAGGATTAAGTGATAAGAATTAAGCTAAGAACAGTCTTTTTTAAAATTTTACTTAATCCTTATAACTTAATTCTTAGTACTTACTTACATTATGGAAATAATATCTTCAACATTATGTGAATCGTATGATCTTGAAGTATTGCAGGAAAAAATTCTGCATGCGATCGAGTTCTCTGGATTCGATTTATCAGCGGTCAAGGGAAAGAGAGTTCTTCTTAAACCCAATCTCCTCGGGGCGTATCCTCCGTCAAGAGCCGTAACAACTCATCCGCGGATTGTCGAAGCGGTTATAAATATATTCAAGCAAAGAGGGGCAATTGTCTCTGTCGGAGATTCTCCGGGATATGCTCACAAGACTGAGGATGTGCTTAAAACAACCGGAATCGGCGATGTCTGTGCGAAGAGCGATGTCCCTTTTATCATCCTTCAAAAACAGGGAGCTAAACATGTCGAAGGGCTGCTAATAGCAAATGACTTCTTCAATTTCGATTATGTGATCAACCTTCCAAAGTTAAAAACACATTCTCTCACATTATTGACCTGCGCGGTGAAAAACCTCTTCGGATGCGTTCCCGGCATGCAAAAGGTTGTCTATCACCGCCAATATCAGGACAAGATGAAATTTTCAGAGATGCTGGTAAAAATTTCGCAGATCGTAAAGACTGATCTCACAATCGTAGATGCTGTTGAGATCATGGATGGCGATGGCCCTTCCGCAGGAACTAAAAAACATCTAGGTGCTGTGTTTGTCGGTAAAAACATCCATGCTGTTGATTCCTTTGTCGCAAAGTTGATGGGGATCGAGGCGAAGGATGTCCCCTCCCTTGTCATCGCAGACAGGATGGGAATCTGGAAGCACTCGAGCGAGATTGAAATCAGGGGAGAACTGCCAGATATCAAAGGCAAATCATTCTCAATTCCCAAAACATTTACAACGGGCCTCATCGATCGCTGGATAGTCAACGCCATTTTGAGCAAGATATGGTCTAATTTAAAGCTCACTCCCACAATCAACAACGACAAGTGCGAGCGGTGCGGAATATGCGTGAAGAGCTGTCCTGTCGGTGCGATCATATGGAAAGATGTTGAACTTTTTCCGGTAATCGATAAGAAGAGGTGCGTTGAATGTAGCTGCTGTCACGAACTTTGCCCGGTCAAGGCGGTAGAACTGACTCAGAGCCTACTCATGAAGATAGGAAGAAGGCTTGGAAGAATGAACGCAAAAGAGGAATCATGAAGGATTCATATGCCAAAGCAATTGTCGCCATATTGACAAATGATCAAAATCTCATCGATGAAGTTTGCGATAAGCTATCGAAGGAATTTGGTCGCATTGAATTTTCCAGCAACAGATATCCCTTTACACACACGAATTATTACAAGGAGGAGATGGGAAAGGATTTATTCAGATTCTTTGTCGCGTTTGAAGAGCTCTATGACGCCTCAAATGCCGCGGAATTAAAAATCAGAACTAGCAAAATTGAAGATGAATTTCGGGTTGATGGCAAGCGAAGGGTTAATCTCGATGGCGGATATATCGATGCGAATAAGCTGGTTCTGATCACAGGCAAACATGGTGGCCATAAAATTTCACTCGCAGATGGAATTTGGGCGGACATGCTACTCTGGTACAATAAAGGATGGCAGCCCCTTCCATGGGCCTTTCCAGATTTTCGTTGTGACGTTTATTATAAAGAATTTACAGCGATCAGAAGATTGTTTAAGAAGAGCTGTAAGTTTTTGTAGGGGCGGACCCATGTGCTGCGCCCCGTCGCATGACTGGGGTCCGCCCACGAAAAAGGGTCGACACATGGGTCGACCCCTACAATTATTGTATCTTCGCCTCTCCCTCTGGAGTCAGATCGATATTCTTCGTCAAAAATGGGGCCGTGAGTGAATTCGATGTAGCGAGCTCAACCGGCGTATTGCTGAACGGTTTTGGACACGCAAGTCCATCAGTGCGTTGATAGAGTTTAAGTGTGACGGCACCAAAACCAAAGAGCACCTTTTGTCCATCGAGCGCTGCTAACGAAGCGTTCAGATTGTACGTCCCCGGTGCGTTTATATTGCCTAAGTTCTGATCAGCGCCGGCACAGGCGACGGAATATCCGCCGTTAGAATTTACGAAATGCACTTCGATGGTTCCACCAATCGATGGAGTCGCGTTGTGTTTTAGATATGTAAGTTTCGAAGCGGTGAGCTCTCCTAAGCGCACCTTACCGTCTGGCAGCGAGAATGCCTGGGTGACGATGGAAGCGAAGGTTAAATATGCATCCAGATCATCGAATTCGATACGCCCTCCGATCAGGTCGCCGATTTTTTTGCTTTCAGTCTCGGCAATCTTCTCCGGTCCATCCTCCGTCTCCTGCCACAGGCTGAACGATACGAGGATATCGTTGAAGCCTGCTACAGCAGGATCGATGCATTTTGTTGAAAATGTGAGACCCAGCGCCGCATAGAGCATTCCCGCGTATTGGACCGCGCCCATCCCTTCGATCTTGTCAGAACAATCGTTGTCATCGCGATGTATATATAGATAGTAGGTCTTTTTCGTCTCCCTATCCCCATCGAAATAGAGCTTGTCGATGAAGAGGTTTTCCGAAGTCGCAGGCTCCATATTGTTTACATTAGTCGTCGATTGATCCGACTCCTGCTGCAACAGCGCTGCCGCTTTGCCATTTGTAGCCCATATGAGTTTGCCTAGCAGCGCATCAAAGCTTAACTTTTCGGAGACTCCGATGATGTCGTCATCCGGCGCTATTCCAGAGGGGCAATCATCTGTCCCATCCTTCTCGACGAAGACGAGTTGAAACTCGAGGGTCTTGTTGGGGTGATCTCCATCCACCTCCTGAAAATAGATTTCAAGATTGGCAAAGAAGATACCGGCCTCCGTGAGTCTTATCATCCCATGTTGTGAACCGACACAGGCTAAGTCTTTTCCCGTATTCACATCTCTTAAGTAGATGGCAAATTGTCCCTTGCCGCTATAATCGTCATCCAGCCCGCCGTTGGCATAGAATTGTTTTACAAGAAGTGCCTGAAGCTCACCGATATCGAGGTCGGGGCCGGAAAGGGTTGAAGACTTCCCCCCTCCGCACGATGAAATAAGCACGCAATATATTGTTATTAAAAGATATTTTCTCATCAAATCCCCCTTCACAAGATAAGGTTGTTTAGGCTGAAGGTGTTTAGGTTGTTAGGAAAAGCGAGAATCAAAAGCCTATTAACCTAAACACCTGTTTTCTGTTTATATCACATGGGAAGCTCAAGTAACAAATGATTTTATGAAGATATCAACTTCTTCTCAAGCTTAGATATCTCGTCCCTGATTTGGGCTGCCTCTTCGAACTCAAGACGCTTGGCGTGCTCTATCATCTCTTTTCTTAACTTCTTGATCCGGCGCGGAATTTTTTCTGCAGGAATAGTTGTCTCTTCATCAATCTCTGGTGTGACATAATCCATCTCGTAAATCGAATGCATGACGTCGCTGATCTTCTTCTTGATCGTCTCTGGGGTGATGCCGTGTTTCTTATTGTAAGCTTTTTGGATTGTTCTTCTTCTTTCAGTCTCTCCGATCGCCTGTTTCATTGAATCGGTCATCTTATCTGCATACAGGATGACAGAACCATCGACATTTCGTGCAGCTCTACCAAATGTCTGGATGAGGGAACGGGCCGACCTTAAAAAACCCTCCTTGTCGGCATCCAAAATTACTACGAGCGACACCTCCGGAAGATCCAGGCCCTCCCTTAAAAGGTTGATGCCGACCAGAACATCAAAATCTCCTTTGCGAAGTCCCCTGAGAATCTCCATCCTCTCTAACGATTCAACGTCCGAATGAAGATATCTCACCTTGATCCCTGAATTTCTTATAAAATTAGCAAGCTCCTCCGACATGCGCTTGGTCAACGTTGTCACCAACACCCGCTCATTCTTTTCAACTCGCGCCCTTATTTCACTCAGCAGGTCATCGACCTGCCCCTTTGTCTTTCTCACCTCGACTTTCGGGTCGAGCAGTCCAGTCGGGCGTATCACTTGCTCGACCACCTCGCCATTAGCATTTTCTAGCTCATACTTTCCTGGAGTTGCCGATACGTATACGGCCTGGCTGATAAATTTTTCAAACTCGTCGAACTTGAGTGGTCTGTTGTCGAGCGCGGATGGCAGGCGAAAAGCATGCTCGACGAGTGTTGTCTTTCTCGATCTATCCCCCTTGTACATCCCACCGATCTGCGGGATGGTGATGTGACTCTCATCTATGAAGATGATAAAATCTTTCGGAAAATATTCGACAAGTGTCGGAGGTGGCTCTCCCGGATTTCTTCCAGTGAGATAGCGGGAGTAATTTTCTATACCCTTGCAGTATCCCATCTCCTCTATCATCTCGAGGTCGTAGTTGGTGCGCTGAGTGATTCTCACCTCTTCGAGCGCCATGTTGTTTTTTCTATAATGCTGAATCCTCTCTCTTAACTCATCCCGAATACCGCTCATCGCGCCCTTCATCCGATCCTGTTCTGTTACAAAATGGGTTCCCGGAAAAAGGTTCATTTCCTCCACCTCTCGAATCGGCTCACAGGTGAGCGAATCTATCTCTACTATCCTTTCCAGGTCATCACCTAGAAACTCGAGACGAATCGCTTTAGATTCTTCGTAGGTAGGAAATATATCTATGACGGAACCTTTGACTCTGAAGGTGCCGCGATGGAAGTCGTAATCGTTTCGTTGGTACTGAATCTCGATGAGGTGATTTAAGATTTTTCCGCGATCGATAGTCTCTCCACGTTTTGTGTGAAGTGCCATGTTGCGATATGCCTCGGGGCTTCCCAAACCGTAGATGCAAGAGACCGAGGCTATTATAATAACGTCGCGTCTTGTGAGAAGGGAGTGAGTCGCGCTGTGACGAAGTTTGTCGATTCTCTCATCGATTGCGGAATCCTTCTCTATGAATAGATCCCGAGCGGGAAGGTATGCCTCCGGCTGATAGTAATCGTAGTAACTTACAAAATATTCAACCGCATTTTCCGGGAAGAGCTCTTTGAATTCTGAATAGAGTTGTGCGGCGAGTGTTTTATTCGGCGCCATGATCAGAGCGGGTCGATTTAAATTTGCTATTACATGCGCGATCGAAAATGTTTTACCGCTGCCGGTAATTCCCAGGAGCACCTGCTCGCGCTTTCCTTCCGATATGCCACGCGTGAGTTTTTCGATAGCCTCGGGTTGGTCTCCTTTCGGCTCATATTCGCTTACGAGTTTAAACATGGGTAAGGTTTGTATAGGAAAAGATCATCATTGTCCACTTCTGGTCATGATGTAGCCCAGAGAATTATGTCTGGACATAGCTGGTCTATGTGCTTATAACGCCCACCATTCAAGCTTTTGCGGATAATTATGATTAAGATTGGCCCAAATAAACTACTGTATACATCAGCGCTGATGGATTTAGCTCCTTCAATGCCATCTGATAAGTATCTGGAAGCAATGATAGCCGGAGGTTTTGATATCTCTCGGTTGCAAAGGATGGCTGTCTATTCAGAACAACTTGCACAAAGAAATGTTAAAGGGGCAGATGTAGCATTTAAGAAGTTTAAGAGCATGCTTGCCCAAGAGGGTGGTGTGCCCAATCTGCTTCAAGAATGTACAGCCTCTATTTTGGGTGTTCATGCGTTTACAGATGGTCGTATCGATGTCGCTGAATCGGTTCAAAAATTAAGTAAAGTTATGATTCAACAGGGTGAGATATTTTTTCACGCCCCACTTTTGTTGGAAGCTTTTGTTTTGAGTTTGGCAAAAATGGGTGAACAAAGTGATTTGTCGCTTCTCTATGAGGCTGATCTGTGGAGTAGGTATCTATATCAATATCGCAGCTCATCTCTCGGTTCCCTTATGTCCCAGTTAGGCCTTCTAACACATTCGGCAGCAAGATATTTTGGATTGTATGATGATGAATCTGTTGTGTCACTTTTGCCGCTCTTAATCGATCAGCTGCTGAATAGTATGGTAGACATGCTTGATACGGATAAGAAGTCGACACGAGATAGTAAAATTTGTCACTACCTGAAGATGCGGGGTTTGATGGTTAATCAGCATTTTGATTGGGTCTATGGATCAGGGCAATCGCATCTAAATTTGGGCAATTTACGGAAATGCCCATAAAACATGAATATTGTTTTTGTAGGGGAAGGTTTCAAACCTTCCCGAATAATAATACGGGTGGGTTTAAAACCCACCCCTACAACATTCACAGAGCATGTTAAATTAGACTTCTTTCGTAACGTTAATGATTAGCTCGAGTTTTTGTAGGGGCGAGGTCTCCTCGCCCCTACAATAAAAACAATATGTTACAAAAACGTTACGAAAGAAGTCTATTATTTCAAGTTCAGGCGAGGGGCCGATAACCATGGAATGTTTTTGGTCCAAAGATTTGGAGGTGGCGGATAGATATCGAGATGCCGCATTTAGTGCATATGAAGAGGCTTTTTCACTCCCTTCAATGTATATCTTTGAATCGGATGTGACGGCACAGATAAAAAGAGATGTGGATCGACTTGGAAAACTCAACTTTTGGAGTTTGAGAATAGGGGAGAGGGTAACTAGTTCGTATAGGGTGAATTAAATATCTCCTAACCGAATATCTTTAATAGTGAAATAACCTATCTGATCAGGATCTGAACCACCCACTAATTTTAGAGTATATATTCCCGGTTTTTCGCCCTTTCGAGGACCATAATTTAATAGAGGTGCGTTTATCTCTCCGATCGGTTTTGTGAAGGAGAACTGTAATACAACATCTTTATTTTTATGAGCTTCAGATTCATCAAGCTCAGTTCTTAGAAAGGTCATGAGCGCTCTTGATTGTGGCGCCAAACCAAACTTCTTAGGGGTCGCTTTGAGCGATGTTCTAACTTTTCCACCCGGTTTGATGAGTCCTTTGTATGTTTGTGCGAGCCAAAAATGTAGGTATTTTTTTAACGTTTCTCTATTTAAAGCTGCGAACCCCTCTTCGTAGATTATTTTTGTCGTTGGATTATTTTCCAATTTTTCAAATAGAGCTTTTTCTAGGGGGTTGTCAGTAGTTGGTTTGTGAAGTTTGTATGCAATGCACATTGGAGTGCCCGGTGTTGATGAATTTCCGCCAAAGCCTTTGCCAATTTTGTCGCAGATCTCCCACCATATTCTTTCTGATAATGGAGTTAGATAGCTAATGTTCGGTTCATAAGCAAATGCAAGTAAAGCCCCAGATTCAAGATCTGTTCCCAATCGGTTGTTGTATGCGTTCAGCAGTGAGGTTAGCGCCTGTTTGAAATTTCTAGGCTGTGCAAACGGGCCATGCGCTATTCCTTTTTCGAAAAACTCTCGGGTTTGGGGGGGGGAAGTGAGCTTGGGTCGAGGGATGAGTAAAACCTCAAAAAGCTCTCTGCGGCTCCGAAATCTTCAGGTTTACGAAATAGTCCTGTAACAAAATCAGGTTCTTTGATTGAAGTGACAAAATGAGCTATGGATTCCTGATCCGTCAGATTTTGGAAATCTGGGTTAAAGCGTTTTATTTTTATCGCAATCTTTTTTAGGTTTATTGGAAGTTCTCCAAGTCTTGATAGTACGCATTTGTGTAGCATGTATCCTCCCCAGATGTAGGTTTTATGAGTGTCACGCGTCGCTATGTCAAGTAAATCTTCTGAAATAGAGGGTTTAACGACATTCTAATTCTAGATTCTACTCTATGAGCGACGAGTCTGTCGATCGTCGTTTGATTATTCCACTTGGTAAAGCGATGGAGCTTAACGCCTAAGGTAGGGCCACTTTCATTGAGCGATGCGATCGTATTTGTTGCTTCGTCAGATTTAGTGCCGCTTTTACATCCGGCGATGGATAGAGTTAAAAGTAGTGCAATTAAAAGGACTGTTTTTTTTATGATTCTCCTTACAAAAGAGTTACATCGTCCACTCGGTCTAGAAAAGTTTATTTATTGATGTGCAAAACTTTAGCGCCGTGAAAGCCGTTGAACTTTGTGGATGAGGCTATGCTGTAAGCGCCGATATTTTCCGTGTAGAGACAGTCTCCAATTGTGAGATTGGAAGGCAGCTGCTCTGACAGAGATATCTTGTCAAAGCTGTCGCACGTAGGCCCGACCACTGCGCAGACCTCGATTTGGCCATCCTTGAAGGAGGTAAAGTTGGGAATCCAGTGGTCATAGACTACACCGGAAAATGTGTGATAGACGCCATCATTTATATGGTAAAAGATTTTCCCCTCTCTCTTTGCCTTTCCAATTATTTCCGAAATCAGTACTGCCGAAGTAGCGACCATAAACCTTCCAGGTTCAGCGATGATTTCGACATCTTCGGGAAAGAGTCTTGAACATTCAGAGTTGATTATTTGAGAGAGTTTTTCAAATTCAGGCACATGCGAACTGTATGGCGCAGGAAATCCTCCACCCAGATCTACCAAATTCAAATTATATCCGTGTTGACGGGCTTTGTTGAAAATTTCTGATGTGAGTTGCAAGGCTGTAGTAAAGTTATCGAAATTCGTACACTGGCTCCCCACATGAAAACTCAATCCCTCAACTACCAAACCGAGATCGAATGCCTTTTTGATCAGATCAAAGGCTTCAGAAGTTTCTATCCCAAATTTTGAACCCATTTCAACTTGTGAACCGATGTCTGGAACTTTTAGCCTCAAAACAAGGCCGGCTGTATTGCAATGTTGATTAATTTTATTAAGTTCATCTTCGTTATCGTAGGTCATCAGAGGTTTGTATTTTTTTATTTTCGAAAGCGTGTCGATATCTTTTATTGTGTTCGAGAAGATTATCTTGTCCCAGATATAGAACTCTTTATCCTGGTCTTCAAACGTATGAAGATATTCGTAGATCTGCATGAACTCCGAATAAGATGCTACGTCGAAGCTTGCCCCTTCAAGGAAGAGTGTTTTGATTATCTCCGGATTTGAATTTGCCTTCACGGCATAATATGCCTGAATTCTGGGAAGAAATTTTTTGAATGTGCGATAGTTTTCCCTTATCTTCTCGTGGTCGATTATGAATAAAGGGGTTCCATGTTCCTTTGTCAAACTCAAGAGTTCTTTTTTCATGCTCTCTCCTTAAATTTAGTTCAACTTCACAATGAGTTTTTTTAGATTTTCTATCTCTTTATTATTTTCAAGGTAGGACTTGATAAGTTTTTTGTGCAGTTCATCACTTCTATCATATAATCTTTTTAATCTCTTGGGCTGTGTCGTCTGAATTGTATATGCCACCATCAGAGGAAGGGCAACGGTCACATCGATGTAGGCTGTTACAGCTTCATCGAGCTTAGTCGGATCGATCTTTCCCCAACTGGCAGCCTCGCTCGGTGGAGCTCCCGACAGTCCGCCGGTATCGGGTCGGGCATCTGTGATGTTGATATCGTAATCCTGTCCCAACTCTGGGATCATCAAAACTTCCTGAATCTGCGGTTCGGTTTGCAGCATGAAGTTCTTGGGACTGCCGCCACCTATCAGAATGACTCCTGTCTTGCCATGTTCATAATTCTTGGCATTTAATATTATTGCCGTCGAGTCGTTGACATCTATGCTTGGGTTAATTTTTAGTTTGAAAAGATCTTGCAGGCCGGCAGCTTCTGCGAGAAGCTCTACTCCTGCGATATTCATCCCTATCGTCGAATCTCCGGGAGATGATGTAAAAACTGGTATGCCGTTTCTATAAGCAGCCGCAAGTATGCTCACCTCTCCTAATTTATTTTTCTTTTCATGTTCATCGAGAATTTTACCCAAGAGGTGGTAGAATTCGCGCGTGCCCATCTCTTTTTGAAATTCAGGACGCACCAGTATCTCCCTCAAGCCCCTGTCAGTTTCCATAAGGACATCCTCATAATCGAACAGGATGTCGTAAATTCTGGTCACACCCTTTGCCCTTAGGTCCACATCATCAACATTATGTGTGCCTCTGAACATCGGAAGGTTGAAGGCGAAATGGATGTCGTGATACATATTGGCGCCGGTCGCGCTGAGCCAATCGACAAAGCCGTGATTCATCAGAGGAATCACGGCTGATGGTCCAAGGCCTGCTGGAGTAAGAGCACCCGCCAGACTCAATCCCACCGTGACATCATCCTTTGAATATCTCTCTTTCAGCAGGTGACAGGCTGCCCTGAGCCGCCCACCGTTATACGCATCCATGTTGTCGATGATTTTTTCAATGCTTGTGTTTGCTGAAATTGATTCTGGAAGAATTCTTTTGCCTGCCAGATATTTTGCCTTTCCCGGGCAGTTCTTTTTATTTTTCTCCATCGATCCCCTCCTGAAATTTTTGCTAATATTAAACTGACCATTCCGTTGTGCCGTCAGGCTTATCCTTTATTTTGATACCTAAGTTTGCGAGTTCGTCCCGAATCTGATCTGCCTTTGCAAAATCTTTGTTCTTGCGTGCATCTAGCCTATCCTGGATTAATTTTTCAATCTTTTTGGTATCTACACCTTTTTTTTCTGTCTCGAACTTCATCCTGCGCTCTTTGTATTCATTCGGATTTGATCCAAAGCAGCCAAGGGTCTTACCAAGCATGTTCTGAATCTTTGTCATCTGAGCGCCAATCCAATTTGTACTCTTCGTGTCGTTCGGGTTTGAGTCCAGGTGTCTATTGACGATTCTCATGGTATCAAAAATGAACCCTATCGCCTTGGCGCTGTTAAAGTCGTCATCCATCGCTTCAATAAAGCGCGATTCAAACGCCGAGAGATTTTCGAAGATCTCAGTTTCTTGATCTGATGATGGTTTGAAATCAATCTTGGTATCTGTTTTGTGTGGCAAACGAAGCAGGGTGTCATAGAAACGATCGAGGCTTGTCGTCGCCTGCTGCATCGCCCCCTCCGTATAATCCAGCGGGGAGCGATAGTGCGTGGATAAAATAAAGTAGCGCAAGATCTCCGGATCGTGTTTAGCAAGAAGGGAGTCGATCGTTGTGAAATTTCCCAGGCTCTTACTCATCTTCTCGCCATTCACTTTTATGAGGCCGTTGTGCATCCAGCATTTTGCGAATTTTGTCGAATTTGCACCCTCAGCCTGCGCGATCTCATTTTCGTGGTGAGGAAATACGAGGTCCTGACCGCCGCCGTGAATATCAAAAGGCTGTCCAAGATATTTTGTGCTCATGCATGAACATTCAATATGCCATCCCGGACGTCCTTTGCCCCACGGGCTCTCCCAGCTCGGCTCATCCGGCTTGGCCCCTTTCCACAGGGCAAAATCCAAAGGATCGTCCTTCTTTTCATCGACTTCGATTCTCGTCCCGGATTCGAGCTCCTCGATATTTCTGCCAGAGAGTTTGCCATATCCGGGAAATTTGCGAACCGCGTAATAGACGTCGTTTCCTGCTCGATACGCAAGCCCATTTTTTTCGAGCTTTTCTATCATCTCGATCATATCTTTCACATGTTCGGTCGCCTTTGGGGATACACTGGGTGGAAGGACTTTGAGTTTCGACATCTCCTGTTCGTATTCGGCTATATATTTTTTTGTGAGCTCTTCGCATGAAATCTTGAGCTCGTTTGCGCGTTTGATGATCTTATCATCTATATCGGTGTAGTTTCTCACATAGGTGACATCGAAACCTTTGAATTTTAGATAGCGATAGACCATGTCGAAGACAACAGCCGGCCTTATGTGTCCCAGATGGGAAGAATCGTATACGGTGACACCGCAAACATACATCCGCACCTTTCCATCGTTTATAGGAGTGAATTCCTCTTTGGAACGAGATAGCGTATTATAGATTTTTATCGACATTTTATTGAATCCTCTTGATAAGAGCTACCGCCTGGACTGCAATTGCCTTCCCTTCGCCAACTGCATCGAGATTCTCGTTGCTGCGAATCTTAATATTAACCCGATTTTTGTCTATATTGAGAAGGTCAGCAACGTTCTTGCTGATAGCTTGCTGATATGTTGAGAGCTTTGGCTTTTGGGCTATGATGTTGCAGTCGATATTTTCTATCTCCCATTTTTCAGCCGTCAATCTCTCCAACACCTGAGAGAGGAGTTTTGTGCTCTTTGCATCTTTATATTTTGCATCGGTAGGTGGAAATAATGTGCCGATATCTCCGAGTCCAGCTGCGCCGAGCAGTGCATCCATTATAGAGTGAAGCAATACATCGCCATCTGAATGGGCGAGGAGACCTTCGTCATGCTCGATCTTCACATCTCCCAGAATCAGCTCTTTATCGCTTCCAAATCTATGGATGTCATATCCGATTCCGACTCTCATCCGACCTCCATTTCCAAAATTGAACAGGCGAGGTGTAGATCCTCCGGCCTTGTAATCTTGATATTGGTTGCATTCCCTTCAATGATAAAAACTTTCTTTCCAATTCTCTCAAAAAGGCTCGCTTCATCTGTGCCATAGAAATTATCATCGCAAGCACTTTGCATAGCCTGTAACAAAAGAGATTTTTTGAAGGTCTGCGGGGTTTGAGCCTCCCAGAGCCTTTGACGATCTATAGTTCTCACAACTTCGCCATTTTCATCCACCTCTTTGATAGTCGGTATTACTTTGGAGGCGATAAGACATGCGTCGTTCATTTTAGCACACTCTATAGATGTTTCAATCATCTCAGTTGTGATAAATGGCCTTACGCCATCGTGGATGAGAACGATTTCTGTTTCGTTGGGCAGAAGATCGAGCGCATTTTTTACAGTATCCTGCCTCTTCTCTCCGCCGGCTACTATTCTCCACGATTTTGGATAATCATACCTTTCGACGATCTCCTCTTTGAAGCTTTCCACCCTGTCAGGCTCTACAGCAATTGAGATGTCCCAATCCGTGAATTGGGCAAACTTATCAAGGGTATAGCAGATGATGGGCCGCCCGTTGAGCTCTAAAAACTGTTTGGGTTTATCCCCTCCCATCCTGAGGCCTTTGCCTGCCGCAACTATGATAGCTGAAACTTTCATAGGAGAGGTCTTATCAGTATATTGTGTGGATGTTCAAGAAAAATAAAAACCCCTCTGCCGTAAGACAGAGGGGTTTTAAAAGAGAGAGGGAAAACTAATTCACAAAGATGTCTTCGATTTCATTTTCGACCATATCCTCTTCCATCTCCTGAGATATGGAGAGCTCCTTTACAACCAAGGAGTGGGCCGTGTCCAACATCTTTCTTTCGCCAAACGAGAGTTCCTTGTGATGTCTGAGCAATAGAAGATCTCTCAAAACTTCTGCAATCTCATAAACCGATCCGGTTTTGATCTTGTCCATATATTCACGATATCTGCGGTTCCAGGTCTGTTCGTTGATCGTTATGTCGCGCTCGCGAAGGATGTCATATACGATGTCCACTTCGCTCAATTTTATTACCTCTCTCAGCCCCACGGTTCTGACGTTATTAGTGGGAACCATTATCGTCATCCCGCTGTCGAGAAGTTTTAAAATATAGAACTTGTGCTTGCTGCCTGCGATCTCACGTCTCTCAATCGAGTGAACCTTTCCAACTCCGTGAGCGGGGTAAACTGCCATATCCCCAACCTTGAATTCCCTGTTAAGCACTGACCTCTTTTCCATCATAAAAATACCCTCCTTTATGTATAAAAAACCAAATGATTCTGATGAGTTATCCAATCTTTCCTGTAAATTGTGATCCCCTTATATCACAGCGATCGACTTTCGGTCAATCTGCAAGGCCTTGTTTTTTCAAAACTTTTTTCTTCCATATATTTCATGAAGAAATGCACCAACGCTTCAGTGCCAACTTTCTATTTTTTTAAATTCCTTTTGATATATATGATGATTTTTTTGTTTTGAATGCTTCAATTTTATTCCTCTTGACACTTGGCACCACCTTTAATATCTTGCGTGCGATTTTGATAACTAGTTGTTATCTTTGGTTTTACCGGGCAGGTAGCTCAGTCGGTAGAGCAGAAGACTGAAAATCTTCGTGTCGGCGGTTCAATTCCGTCCCTGCCCACAGGGGGTTCCATGATCATGGGATCCCCTTTTTTTATGCTGCTTTGCGCTTATGGTCATCGTGTAAGGATATCGATTTGATGAGATAACCGCACAGCTTCCATTAGATTCCCGTCTCTCTTCACCTGCAGCCGATTTAGTTTTCAAATAATATATTCAGGGTAAAAAAAAGGAGGGGGAGCATAAAAAATTGCTCCCCCTCCCTCACTTATATTATCGTCATTTGCGAGGAAAAGTTGCGTGTGCGAGGCAGATTTCTTTAACGGAAAAGGAGAAAGGAGGTAAAGGCAAATAATCCCCGGTGGTTAGAAAGATCCGGAGAAAACCACCCAAAGCCCTTGCTGAGGGTTTATTGAAGTCAAAAGCGATGCT
>JBDRGF010000126.1:0-39271 GCA_043818055.1 Pseudomonadota bacterium
TTATGAAAAATATAAATCTGAAAAGCTCAAAAACAACGAAGAGACAAAAATATGGAAAAACAGACAAAATATTATCTTTTAAAAACAATAACTTAAAAACAACCTAAAAAAAGTACACTTTTTGGCCGGTTAATTAGCAACTTTTTTGAATGTTTGACGATAAGAATAAATGAAGGACAACTTTCCAGTGACCAGATTGGAACATTAAAATACATAAGGAGATAAGGAGGAAAAATATGGTTATTTGTAAGTTGGAAGGGGCTGAAAGCAAATTCAGCCTTAATTTTCAAACGAAATTTGGTTTTAATACTAAGGGGGGTAAATCATTTAAAGATGTCACAAAACATGTTTTTAGTGGGCATCCTTATGAGAAGCAGTGTAAAGCGCTTTTTTACAAGAGGAATGCAAAAGTCATGGCTATTTATGATTATGATAAATCGCTATCCTTTTTTTGGAAAATTTCGAGGTTTTTTGGTCGGGGAGTACGTTTTTCTGTGCCAGAGCGATGTGTATGTGTTGTGAAACAAAAAAATAAAGTTGTTGGTGAAAACAATGTCGCAAAAAAACGTGTCAAAAAAAGAATCCCAAAAAAGCAGATGAAACAAAAACCTCTTATCCCTGCAGTGAGGACGAGAGTTAAAACAACCGAAAGAAAATGAACACAGAAAATTGCAGAGAAAAAAAGATCGAAAATAAAAAGGATGTTGCTATGGCCGCTTCTAAAAGTATATCGGGTAAACATAATGGTATTATAATATCACAGAGTTTTTTTCCACCACATGAAGGTGTGAACGAAAAAAAATATGGAAGTAAACCACAGAAGACTAAGATGATCGGAGTTATGTTTCCAGCGCTTACTTTAAATGAAATCATAAAAAAAGAGAGAGGATCTTTTAAACGCGAAAAGTTTGGTATTCTCAAATTATTCTCAGGATTGCTTTTCGGATGCACTCCATCTACCCACCAGAAAGCAGATCCACCAACTGTGCATAAAATGCCCTTTCTAAAACAAAAAGAAGAGAAGAGAATTCGAATTGTAGTTGTTGATGTTGACATTGCCAAGGTGGTCGGCAGTCTGATTAGAACTCTTCTTGATGATCGTGATCCAAATAGAAGGGCTAATGCTGCGAGAGAATTAATAGAGCTTTTGACTAAGCATTCAAAAAGAGAAATTAGAACTCGCCCAATAAGATCAGCTCTAATTAAGGCGCTGGCAGATGAGGTTAAATCGGTTAGAGTGGCAGCTGCAAATGCGTTAACGAATAAACTGATAGGGGCTTTTGGAGCATCAATGCTTGTTCAAAGTAAACCGGAACATCTTCCTTATCTTCTGCTTGCGGCGTACGTGTATCCCTATAATACGCCTAATGTTGTCAAGCGGTGTGCCAAGACAATTCTGGGATATTCCCAGGTTCCGACATTTTTTCAAGCGATCGAGAGATTGAAAAACAAGAATGGATTGGTTTTAAATATGACCCGTCAGTTATTGATACCTAAATTGATCAGAGCGATAAAGCATAAAAGGCGACTCGTCAGAGTGGCTCCGGCATTCATTTTAAAAAAGATTTATAGATGTCAGGATAAAAATACTATTAATTCCAGTCTTAGAAGTAGAAAAATGAATTATCATACTAAGTCAGTAATTGGTGATGTCATGAGGAAGTGTAGAATATCTAGATCACGAAAACAAAGATTAAAAAACTGAAGACATCTTACGTTAACATGAACTGTAAATGATTATAGTGCAGAAGTACAAAGGAGGAATCTATGACTATTTTGAAAAGTGTTAGTTCTGGAGTCAATTTAACTACTTCGAATAACCGTGTAGTGAAATCAAGGTGGAAATATAATGATGGAAAATATAGTTTGAATCGAACACCTTTTTCTAATCAAAGGAAGGTTGTATTTATAGCTCCTTTTGCAGTTCCTCTTTTTGCAGGAGGATCAAAGTATAAAAAGAACACTATTAGTTCTATTTCTGCCTTGATCAAAGCTTCGAAGAGTGAGAACCCAAATGTCCGTCTGAATGCCGCCAAAGCATTAGGTGAAATTGGCTCTAAATTAAACGGAGCTGTCCTTGTTTTAATCTCTCTTTTAAGTGATGGTAATGAATTTGTACGTGGAGAAGCGGCTGAGGCGTTAGGTAAAATTGGCCCAAACGCAGTGGAGGCCATTCCTGCGCTGATCAAGGCGATGAAGGACAAAAGCAGTTATGTGTCTTGGAAATCGATACATGTGTTAGCGAAAATGGGTGTCAATGCGGTGCAGGCTGTCCCCTCATTAATTGCAATAATAAAATATAATAAAAATATTACTTTGCGTTTGGAAGCAGTTCGGACAATAGGTAAAATTAGACCAGCTGCATCTAGTGCAATTCCAGTAATAATTAAAGCTTCTAAGAATAAAAATAATATTATGCGTAAGGAAGCAGTATGTACATTGGGAAAGATAGGCAACAATACGGCTAAAGTTGTAATGGCTTTGATGAAGACTTTGGAAGATAAAGATCCTCATGTGCGTATGTATGCTGCGTTGGCATTAGCTGAAATTCGACCTAAAAGAAATCGTGTTGTAAAAGCTTTAGTTAGGAGGGTTCTGTATGATAAAAGTAGCAATGTAAAAGCTGAAGCAGCATTGGCGCTTGGTAAAATCGGACTAAAATATGCAAGAGTTATCCCGGTTTTGATCAAAACTTTGAAACACACAGATCATTTTGTGCGTCAGATGGCAGCAGAAGCTTTAATCATGTTTGGATCAAAAGCTGTTCCAGCTTTGATGAAATATTTGAATGATGAAAATAACGATATACGCAAGGGATCAATGTATGTACTGGTAAGAATCGGCACAAACATTCCTTTTTTAATTAAAGCCTTGAAGGATAGTGATGAGAAAATTCGCGAAATAGCAATATTATCTCTGGGTAATCAAGGACAAAATGCGATTAGTGCCAGTCCTTATTTGATCAATAATTTATTCAACAATTCGCAAGACGGGTATTATTACAACAGATACTATATGAGAGAGTATATATTTAATTTAACAATTAAGACGCTAAGGAAAATCAATCCAAATTTTATTTGCGATTTGACAAAGATTTTAAAAAATAATGATAGTACCATGCGCAAGAGGGTTGCAGAGGTGTTGGGAAAGATTGTTCCAAGTGCTGTACAAGCTGTACCTGCTTTAATCTATGCATTGACAGATAAAAGTGATGATGTGCGTCGTGAAGTTGCAGAGACTTTGGGTAAAATTGGTCCAAATGCTGCACAAGCCATTCCTGCTTTAATCAAAGCCTTAAAAGATAAAGATAAGCATGTGCGTCGTGAAGTTGCAGAGACTTTAGGTAGAATTGGTCCAAATGCTGCACAAGCTATCCCCGCTTTGATTAAAGCCTTAAAAGATAATGATAAGTATGTGCGTAAGGAAGTGATAAGTTCATTGGGTGTGATTGGACCAAATGCGGCTAGAGTCATTTCTGCTTTGATAATAACTTTGAATGACAAAAGTGAAGATGTGCGTTGGAGGGCAATATGGACTCTTGAAAGAATTGGAGCTGGAGCAGCTAGATCTATTCCCGCCTTGTTATTACTAGCGTCAGCTAAAAAAAATAGTTCTACAAGTTATTATGCAACAAACGCTATAATTGCTATCGCACAAAAATCCGGTTTGGCAATCCGATTACTAAAACAGGCCTATTTGAAAAGCAAGTTTCTGTGTGTGCAACTTTTGGCAAAAGATATTCTACAAAAAATCCGGACTAAAACAAGGCGTTAATAGTGAAAATATGTTTTCTTAGTTGAAATTGAAGTGTCGAAATGCTCCAATTGCAGCTGCGGTGCCGTCCTTCACGGCAATTGCAATATGTCTTTCTGTTGAAGTGCGATAACAATCTCCTGCTACGAAAACGCCGTGTGGCGGATTTTTTATATCGATAAGATTCGATTTCGTTTCCTTGCCTATACAGGCGATGGTGAGATCGGCAGATATATTGATGGATGTTAGATCATATTCTGTAATGATGTTTATCTTTTTCTCTTTTGCTCTCTTAACGAGTATTTCCAAAGCTTTTGGTTTACCTCCACGCATCACGATCAAGACGTTTTTAGCCCTTTTAGAAAAATTGAGCGCCTGGTCAAAGGCTGCATCACCGCCGCCGATGATGATGATGTCCTTTCCCTCGTGTTCGACGAGATCTGGATCAGCATAATAGAGCGCGTTTGGAATGTTGATTTTTTTTGGAATTGCGCCTGTAGCAATAATTATAGTGTCGCATTTGTAAAAATTGTTCGCAGTTTTAATGCATTTTTTCCCTCTCCCCTGGCGGGAGAGGGTAGGGAGAGGGGGTAGTATTTCAATTGCTTCATCATAAATAATATCGATTTTTGTCGATTTTAAATGATCGATCCACGGTTTGATAAAATCCTTTCCAGAGAGCGGCTGAGAGCCCGGAAAGTTTTCAATCAGGTTGGCGATGTTGACCTCGCCACCAAGTCTATTTCTTTCTATAATAGCAGCTCTTAGCCCAAGCCTTGCTGCTTGAATACTCGCTGCAATCCCAGCTGGTCCACCACCTATTATTGTTACATCATATATTGTTTTATTATTGTTTTTTGTAAGGTTCCGCATAATAAAGTTGTTAATCAATCAAGTTGTAAGCTATAAGCTGTAAGTGATAAGAAAAAACTTAACGCTTACAGCTCGTTCAATTTATCAATTAGCTTCTCTGTTATAATAACATGCCCAAACCCATGAGCCGTCGCCTTCAATCACGATGGTATTTTAAGAGTGATCGTAGTTCCCTTTCCCAGCTCAGATTCCAAGCTCACCTCTCCATTATATGCTGATATGAGTTCCTTAACCAGAGGAAGGCCTAATCCCACACCCTCTACATTGCCGGTAAAATATTTTTCAACTTGATAAAATTTTTCAAAAACCTTTGTTTGTTCTTCAGGGGGTATGCCGGGGCCGTTATCTGATATCGATATATTCATAAATCCGGGCGTTTCATTTACAGCGATGTTGATTCTAGCGATATCCTTATCGTTGAATTTAATCGCATTGCCTATCAGGTTTTTGATGATGAGATCAAAATGCGATTTGTTTATCGCAACCTTTAATTTCTCTGGACATTCGATATTAAATTCAACCTTTGTTTCATTCGCAGACTTCAACCATGGTTCGACAGTCTCCTCGATATTGTTTTTTATTTCAATAGATTCTCCAGAAAGTTTTATACTGGTTCTACATATTGCAGTATACCCGATCAGATTTCCAATAAGTTCACCGAGGTTGAAAAATTTCACCTCCAGTTTGGTAGCCATTTTCTTTTGCTCATCGTTGAGCTTGTCATGGATTCCTTCAAATAAGTTGGAGAATAGCATCCTGATAACTGCCAAGGGTGAACGCAATTTATGTGAGATGAGACTCAGAAAATTCTGTTTAAGGTTTTCCTTTGTGCGTTGTTCAGTTACATCGTCAAGTATCATCACAATACTGCTTATCTCACCTAGAGGGTTTCTTACAAGGCTAGTCCTGGCCGACAATATAAGAGGCTTAATATTATCTGTCTCAGTTCGCTGCAGGTCAAATGAGATGTCCTTTGAGCAGATGTCTTTCATCAATGTCTCGTCATAGATAATCCGGAAATTTTTGTGTAGGCGATCAATACAGTTGGACATATCTTCGTTTTCTTTAATGTCGAGGAGAATTTTAGCGTTCTTGTTGAAACGTGTTGCTCTTAGATCGGCATTGAAGACGACAAGGCAATTGGTAATATTATCGAGGATGTATTCAAACTTCTCCTTCTCATCCAATTGTGAACGGTAATAACTTAACTTGAGAAGCGTTTTTACCCTCGCAAGAACCTCGTTTGAATCAAAGGGTTTGGAAATGAAGTCGTCGCAACCAGCCTCGATTCCTTTTATCCTATCCTTGGTCTCATTGAGGGCTGTTATCAGGACGATAGGCATAAGTCGGGTTTTCTCATCGAGCCTCAACCTCCTTGTCACTTCGAATCCATCAATATCCGGCATCATAATATCGAGTAGGATCAGGTCAGGTTTATCCTCAGATGCCATCCTCATGGCATCTTTGCCGCTGTAAGCAGCAAGGATTTCATAATTTTGAAGTGAAAGATGTGCTTCAAGCAGCCTCACATTTCTTGGTTCATCATCAACTACCAGGATTTTGGGCTTATATTTTTCCATGATATCTCCATTGTTAGGAAAGGGTTGTCATTATGCTAGGCTTTTATAGGGAGAATGAAGGTAAATCGACACCCCTTGTCCTTGCCTTCACTTTCTACCCAGATTTTACCTCCATGCAGTTCTACTAGCCGCTTTGTGACTGCGAGACCTAGTCCTACACCCTCATTTTTTCGTTTAGAGCTGTTGTCTATCTGTTCAAATTCCTTGAATACCCTCTCCTTATCATTTTCCTCGATTCCTATGCCGTTATCCCAAACTGTGACGGAAAGTCTATCTTGGTCGATTTCAGTTTCTATCCCAATGCTTCCTCCGGGAGGTGTAAATTTGACTGCATTGGAGAGGAGGTTGATTAAAATTTGTGTTATCATCCTATTATCACATTTTATCGTGCCGATATCCTCTTGTATATCCAAGGAAAGGCTAAGTGCATTATCCGAAATCATTTTTCTGATTGATGATGCACTATTCTTAATAATTACTGCAATGTCATAATCGCGTAGATCCACATCCATTTTACCAGCTTCGATTTTTGTGAGATCGAGAATTTCATTTATGAGTGCAAAAAGGTGTTTGCCGCTATCCCAGATGTCATTTGCGAAGCTCAATTGGTTTTCGTTAAGGGTTCCATATCCCCCATCCTTTAGAATCTCTGCAAACCCGATGATGGAGTTCAGAGGTGTTCTCAGCTCGTGTGATATATTCGCAATGAATTGCGTCTTGGCAGCGTTGTTCATCTCCGCCGCCTCTTTTGCTTTCATTAATTCTATTTCCACATTTTTACGTATGGTTATGTCGTGTGCAACGTGAACGACATGTGTGATTTTACCACTTTCATCGATGACTGGGGAAGTTGTAACTTCAACGAACATTCTATTTCCAACTTTGTCAAAATGTATGTGTTGTGCTTTTGCATGCGTACCTTTTTCAAGGGTTTCCTTCAAGGGGCATAAATCCAGCGGTGGCATGCATGGAGTCAATCTATGATGTGTAACTTCGTAGCAAGGTTTTCCAATGACCTCCTCTTTTCTTAATCCTAATGTATTTAGAAATGTATTGTTTACCGCTACTATTTTGAAGTTGGTTGGGTCTATGACCGATATTTCCTCATTCACGCTGTCGAGAATTGCCTGGCTGAACTGTTGCGATTCAAACAATTCAGCTTTAGTCTTTCTCAGATAATCGAGTTCCTCCGACTTGAAGATATCCATTAGTCTCCATATCGACATGGCAGCGAGCATGGCGCATATCATGCGGAAGAACTGTACTGGATATCCTACGAGGGAGAGGAACGTATTTGTATTAACTACTGAGGTAGGAAAAAAATCTGACTGAGAAACAATTAATCCCCCTAGAACGCCATATATTCCAATGCTAATACTGAGGATTATAAAATATTTTCTTATCGGTAAACTTTTCAGTGCAACAGTTTTCTTGGAATAGTACAAAAGAAGACCTATCGATGTCATGATTGCCCCGGGAAAGCCTATGAAATATCGGGCAGAGGTAGACCAGGTTCCCAAATCACTTCCATGAACTATCGGAAGTAATATATACAAGAGAGCGAACATGATAGGAATCCATATCCCTGCAACTTTATTGTTGGTAAGTTTTATTAACATGTATCCGAAGATAAAGAGAAAAAAGTAGGAGAGAGGCAATAAAATTTTAGCAATGACTTGAAGTAGGAAAATATCGCCTTTAATTAGAAGAAACATATCGAGCAATTCATTCGTTCCATGTAAGATTCCGAACCAGGCGAGATATGGCAACAGATAGAAAAGTTTGAATTGGCTCTTCACCGTAGCCCTATACTGCGCTAAAATGACGATTCCTAAAAAGAAGAACGAAAACCCATAGAAGAAGAACACCACATCCATGTTGTTTTTGATAAATTCCTGAAATATGATCATTTTCTCCCTCCGTTCAAGCCAGAGATACCACAAAAATCGAAACTGATGTTTATGACATTGATAATAGCTTTTTTATTCTTGTGATAACATCAGCAGTGTCTATCGGTTTGGTAATGTAATCATCAAAGCCGGCGTTTCTAATTTTCATTTCTTCATCTCTCATAGCTAAAGCGGTCATAGCTATAATTTTTGTGTGATCGAGATTGCAGTTCTCACGGATTTTTCTAAAAATCTCAAATCCATCCATTTCGGGGAGCTGGATGTCCAAGATAATGAGATCAGGAATTCCTGTATATAGGATCTGGATAGCTTCTTTTCCACTGATTGCTTGCAAAATGTTGAAATTATTGATCTCCAACAATGAAACCATTAATCTCATATTTCGAGGATTATCTTCAACCACAAGAATGGTTTTATTTCCAATTCCAGTCATTACGACCCCCCCAAGGCAAATGAATTCATCTCTAAAACCTTTTATAGATATTACTTCAGATTGGAAACAAATACAATCATAAGATAGCTAGTGAGAAATGCGAGCTTGAGTCTAGACAATGAATATTGTTAATTGGAAATTGTGAAACGGAAATTTTTTGCGCACGAAGATGATATGTATGTTTTAAAGATTTAGGAATTGTTAAATTTTTTGATTAGTTTCTGAGTTGTGGATATGTGCCCAAACCCATGAGCCATCGCTCTCAATGATGCCAAGTGCATATCAAAATTCTTCGTGGCTGTAGCATCGCTTATGATGATAGGTCTATAACCTTTTATAAAACCGATTCGAGCTGTTGTCTCTACACAGAGGTGAGTCATTACGCCACAGATTATGATGTCTTTTGTTTCATTATCTTTAAGCAGTTTATTGAGCTCGGTATTTTCAAAGGCGCTGTAATGTTCCTTCTGTATAATGTTTATGTTTTTACCAGCTGCTAGCGCTGCGTCCCGCCGCATGGCTGGGGACAAGCGACTAGCGACTGCTTTTATGATTTCAGATTGCGGATTATCCTCATACAATAGATCACCATTCCAAAATCGATGCATGCTTCCCCTTGGAGAATCCTTTTTGTGAGCATGACGGGTGAAAATGACAGGCAAATCTTTAGAGTTGAAATGATCGATCAACTCAACGACATTTGGAATGATCGCTGCAGAATCCTTGAGGTATGCTTCTCCATCAGGGTCGATGAAGTAGTTCTGCATGTCGATAACCAGCAAGGCAGGTCTGTTAAGCCCTCCCAGTGGGTGCTGTTTTGAATATCCTTCTATCTCATGCAACATGCGACCCATATCCCCCTTAAAGTTGGAGTTGTCAACTGGGGGAACGTATAGTAAGAGGCACCGAGTATGCTGAAAACTAAAAAAAGGGGGCCTTATGCAATTACCATTTTCTATCCATACATCTCTTATCATCGGTTTTATTGTTCTCTATCTTCTATCATGCATAAAGATTTTGAGGGAGTACGAAAGGGGAGTGATCTTTCGTTTGGGGCGTTTGCTCAAAAAACCGAAAGGACCCGGCATTATATTCGTTTTCAAGCCGGTCGATAAGATGGTCAGGGTTGGTTTGCGTTTGATCGCTCTCGATGTGCCACCTCAGGATATCATCACCCGCGACAACGTCTCTGTTCAGGTAAATGCGGTCGTCTATTTCAAGGTGATGGATGCAAATAAAGCGATAGCGGAGGTTGAAAATTATAGCTATGTGACATCTCAGATGGCTCAGACTACACTGAGAAGTGTGATTGGTGAGAGGGAGCTCGATGAGCTTCTCTCTAAACGGGACTCTATAAATGCTCAGATCCGTGAGATTCTCGATAAGCAGACAGATCCTTGGGGAATCAAGGTCTCCAATGTTGAAGTTAAGCATGTCGATATAACCGAGGAGTTGAAGAGGGCGATGGCGCGGCAGGCTGAAGCGGAGAGGGAGCGTCGTGCGAAGGTCATCAATGCTGAGGGGGAGTTTCAAGCAGCTACAAAGCTCGTTGAGGCTGCAAAGATTATGGAGGGGCACCCGATGGCACTTCAGATGCGCTATTTGCAAACTTTGGTTGAAGTGGCTAGCGAAAATAACACAACGACACTGTTTCCGATTCCGATCGATCTTCTACAACCATTTTTGCAAAAGAAGTGATCTCTTTTTATGAATTGTTTATTTTGAAATCTGAAATCTCAAATTTGAAATTGTGCGGAGGCACCCATGTCAGACAACGTTAGAAATGTAATCATCGTCGGTTCAGGGCCAGCGGGGTTAACCGCTGGGATCTATGCGGCCAGGGCCGAGTTAAAGCCGCTTCTCATCGCCGGTTTAAAACCGGGTGGGCAGTTAACCATTACAAATGATGTCGAAAACTTTCCAGGTTTTGTCGATCCTATAAGTGGACCTGCTCTTATGGAGAATATGAGAAAACAGGCTGAGCGTCTGGGTGTTGAGATGTTAGATGCATCTGTCGAAGAGGTGAATTTTTCCTCTCGTCCCTTTATCTTAACGACGAACAAGGGTGAATTTAAGTCGAAGGCTGTTATAGTTTCAACCGGCTCCTATGCTAGCTGGATCGGTTTGGAGTCTGAGCAGCGTCTCATAGGTAGAGGAGTTTCAGGTTGTGCAACATGTGATGGTTTTTTCTATAAGGATCAAGAGGTGGTCGTTGTTGGTGGTGGCGATACCGCGATGGAGGATGCAGACTTTTTGACACGTTTTGCGTCGAAGGTGACGATTGTTCATCGAAGAGAGCAGCTTCGTGCTTCTCAGATTTTACAGAACAGGACTTTCAGAAATCCAAAGATCGAATTTGCATGGAACTCTATCGTTAAGGAGATTGTTGGTAAGGATCAGGTAGAGGGAGTGTTACTTGAAAATGTGAAGACCAAGGAGGAGAGTCAAATCTTCTGTCAGGGTGTCTTCGTTGCTATAGGTCATAAGCCGAACACAGAGATCTTCAAGGGACAGCTCGATATAGATGATGATGGTTATATTATCACTAAAAAGTCTACGATGGAGACATCGATTCCTGGCATCTTTGCAGCGGGTGACTGTCAGGATAAGGAATATAGACAGGCGATTCTCTCCGCCGGCACCGGTTGCATGGCTGCGATTGACGCCGATAGGTTCTTATGTTGCTAGAGTTAAGATGCAAAAAACAAGCATGCTTTTCTCCCTTTCCCCATTTGTTATTCCGGGCCCTATTGTTATCCCTATCCCATTTGTCATTTCCGCCCTTTTTGTCATCCCTGCGCAGGCAGGGATCCAGGGCTTTAAATTTTATATGGATTCCCATCATTTTTTTATTATTTGTTTCTTTTTCGACTCCTCTTTATGCAAAAGATTACAATCATTTCGGCCCGATCGGTGTGCGAATACAAAACCCGCTTTATTTACAAAACTTAGGCCTTACTCCTAGACGCGCTCAAACTCTCAAGAAGAGGCAATTAGAAGTTTATGGTGATTCCTCATACTCGAACATGTTTGAGACGGGCATGAATAATAATAATGAATTGTGGCTCGATATGGAACTGTGGCGAATCGGTTTCAATGTCAATTACGGTTTGAGCGATGATTTCGAGGTCGGTTTGGAGCTTCCCTTCTATCATATGTGGGGTGGTTTTTTGGATGGTTTTATCGAGGACTTTCACAAGGCATTCGGCTTTCCAAACGGAGGCCGGGAGCGTTTTCCGAAGAATCAGTATCACTATTACTATAAGAGACGTGGTGTTGATATCTTCAACTATCCTTCTCAGATGTTCTCGGTTGGCGATCTGAAACTTTCACTCAAGAATAAAATTGTCGATGAGACTCGACTGAAACCTCTCATCTCCTGGTTTGCAGAATTAAAATTCCCCACGGGTGATGAGGGTGCAGGTATTAGTAATGGAGAGCTCGATTTTGGCCTCGGTGTTGCTCTTCAGAAGAGCTATAAAAGATTTCATACATATTTTAACGCGGAGTATATTGTGAGTGGGGGTAACTCCAAATTTGGTACCGATGTGCACATTCAAAACTTAGCATACATGATCGCATTTGAGTTGACGATCTTGCCAACCTGGTCGGCGATTCTACAGCTCAACGGTGCAACACCTCTATATTCAGGGACTGGTATGAAGGAATTCGAAGGAGTACCGCTCGATCTTGTTGTAGGTTTTAGAGGTGAGGAGCCAGGACTTATCAAGGGTAACGATCTCTTCTGGCAATTTGGTTTCACAGAGGATATTCTCTCCGACGGCCCCTCAGTCGATTTCACCGTCTTCATGTCGCTCGGATTTCGATTTAACTCTCTTTGATATAGGAATGATCGCATCTTCCAACAATTCTTGTTCTAATTCTCCCTGCCATGTTTTGAGCGACGACGTTGGCTTGGTACCCGGGGAGACGAAAAGTTTGATTGATGCATCAAAGTTGCCCCGCACTTTGTTGAGGAAAATATGGTGAGCTTGATCGAGATCAAATTCATGAGTAATGCCTGTTTCTAAGGCCTCTGAATTGTAGGAGAAAGGCTTTGCTGAAGATAGGGTGCTGTGAAATTTGCCCTTCACTTTCAATGTGACAGAGCTTTTCTCAGGGTGCATGCCGATGCTAATGTTGGTTACATCTTCTAAAAGCATTTTTGCCACTTCTGGATCAAGCTCTCTCACAATTTTACATACATCCCGTCGTTTTTCACCACATGTCGATATTGGATGAAGCGCATAGTTTCTAAATGAGAAAATATTTCTTTCCTCAACAAAGAGCTGGACGATCAACCAGGCGGCTTTATTCCATTGCAACATCGGAAGGGCGATGGAGAATGGATTATCCATGTTGGTTTTGTCATTTGGAATTTGATAGTGATAAGGCAAACCGTAATCGCTGAAAGTATCTATTGTGGGCGAGAAACATAAAATGCCTCCCCTAGTGCATATGTCGGTAACAATCTTAAAACCTCCCTCATTGTTATCAGCCGAAATCTCTCCGCAGTTTAAAAGTGTCTCTTGTGAAAATGACGTTGGGTCTTTATTTAGAACGCCGGGAACGATCCTTCGATCGATGTGCAGAAGTCGCCCTTGTGTTTCAGGATTGCTAACAGGACTCAGTCCCGGTAAGAGCCCGGTCTCGGTCGTCTGATTACCATCGGTATAACACTCAGAGTAGGGTAGGATCTGTGCCACAACATTCGTGAGGTCAGCATTGTCGGATATCGGGGATAGGCTATAGCGTGTCGGATTCCTTTTTATCTGTTTCGTATCTGCCGCTTGAGTATGAGAATGAATGATGCTTCTTCCCCAATTTCTGATTCGACTAGATAGTGACATATCTTTGCCTCCATACCATTATCGTCACATCCCGCAAAAAGGTTACTAACAAAAAAACCCTCCATTTCTGAAGGGGTTATTTTCTTTAACTTAAGCACTTAAGCTCTTACGCACTTAAACACTGCCTTTAAAACGGCACATCCGACCCGGTATCAAATCCCGGGTTCGTATCAAAATCAGGTTGGGGAGTGCTTGTTGTTGTAGTCGTGCTGCTCTGTGCCTTGCTGCCTAAGAACATGACCTGACTTGCGACGATCTTTGTGAAGCGCTTTTTGTTTCCATCCTTATCATCCCACTGATCTGTCTGAATCCTTCCCTCGACATAAACCTGACGTCCCTTTGCGAGGTAATTAGCACAGGCCTCTGCCTGTCCACCCCAAACTTCAACTTTGTGCCATTCAGTCTTTTCCTGCAGCTGACCGCTCTTGTCCTTCCATTTGTTCGTAGTGGCGACATTGAAGGTTGTGACGGTTGAGCCCGAGCCTGTGACCTTCTTCTCAGGATCCGCACCAAGATTGCCGACGATGATAACTTTGTTTACACTCATAATCTCTCCTTTGTTATTCCTTTTATCTATCCGCTAATTTAGTTCTCAATTTTTTTTCTTTCGAGAGCCAGAAGATATAAGAGCTGTTATTCCTCCACGCTGGCGTCAACGTCTGTGCACTGGTCAGCGCTTCGAGAGCCTCTCTGATCTTTCCCTGGGCGAGCAGATTCTCCGATAAAAGTAGATGATTTTCAGGATAATCGGCCGCTATTCTAACAGACTCCCTCAAATACTTTTCAGCCTTACTGAGATCCCTAACGATGTCGTCGGCGTTCAGGGCAGTTCTGGGAAGTTTTGTGAAAAGTTCGCCCAGTATCCTGTAAGCCCCGCCGTAGTCATATCTTTCATCGAGATCAATTACTTTATTGCAATCGGCGATCATCTCTTTGATTCCCTTTTGATATCCGATGACCTTAGCCTCGTAGTAAAGGCCTGTGTTGACGGCGTGCCAATAGTAGCATCCCGGCTCTTCAGGCGCATTCATAACGCATCTCAATGCTATTGCTATTCCCTCTTTTGTGATGTCCATTTTTTCGGAGCGTTTGTCTGTCTGATTTGCCTTTGTTGCTAAACTTTTAGCTTCATTTACCAGTTGGTTGATACTCCAGGATCGGGATTGTTCATTTATGCTCCCTGATGTGGTGCTCTTGCAGGAGGGCAGAAGAAAAAGTATCGACAAAATAAAGAGTTTTGTTTTGAGTGATTTCATAAATTTTATAATTTTGGATCTGAGGCGGCGACCGGATTCGAACCGGTGAATAAAGGTTTTGCAGACCTTCGCCTTACCACTTGGCCACGCCGCCTAATTTCGAGCTCGCTACCATGATGGGAGGGCTTAGTCAAGCCATACAAAGATGCTTGTCATTCTGGGTGAAATTAGATATGCAGCTTAAAAAGTCATCAGTGTTCAGTTTTCAGTTCTTTTTATTAGAGGCTGATAGCTGACAGCCGATAACTGATAGCTTTACAGGGACAGTGGCGGAATGGCATACGCACAGCACTTAAAATGCTGCGGCCTTAAGGCCTTGAGGGTTCGAATCCCTCCTGTCCCACCAGCCTTCGCTCCGAAGCTTAATAGCGAAGGCGGGCTAAACAGTTACAACAAACAAATGAGCTACGGCTCGGCAGGCCAGTAGAATTTCAAGGACATGGAGAGTTTTAGATGCCTGGTTTCGACAAAGATTTCTTTCTGAACTTTATCATCGAAAACAATGTCGTTGGCTTTTTTGACGAACCTGTGACTCTCAAATCCGGGAAAAAATCCAACTGGTATCTCAACTGGAGGACTGTAACGGAGGATGTGTTTTTGTCAGATAAACTCTGCGATTTTCTCCTCTCGTTCATTCAGGATAGCAATCTCATTCCAGAATGTTTCTACGGTGTGCCTGAGGGTGCGACGAAGCTGGGAATTTTGTCCACATACAAGTGGGCATCTTCGCACAAAGATTATGCCAAAGGCACTTACCCCCTTTGTATGGGAAGGGGCAAACCCAAGGAACACGGCCTTCCAAAGGATCGATACTTTTTAGGGGAACCGCGCGGCAAGGTGATAATTCTGGAAGATGTCACAACGACTGGCGGGTCGCTTATCAATGAGATCACAAAACTTCAAGAGATGGGCGCTGAAATCATCGCTGCGATTTCACTGAGTGATCGCGAGATGAGAGATGATGAAGGTTTGAGTGTTACAGAGAAGCTCTCAAAAATGGGGGTCAGGTTTTTGGCATTTAGCCAGGCTCATGAGATTCTTCCGCTGGCAATTAAAAAGTTGCAACCAGTGATAGAGATTGTTAAATCGATAGAGAAAGAACTTTCTTAAGCACTTAATTGAGGAACAATATGATTATAAAACGAGACCGGTCCATAATTCCCGCATGTGATGTAAGTTTGTCGAGGCTCGAAGAGCTGGCGAAGATAACAGCGAAGATCGATCAGGTTGGCGCCTATAAGCTCGGTTTTGTGCTCGGATTATCGGTTGGCCTTTCAAAGGCTGTCGAAGTAATACGCCGCTATACGGATAAGCCGATCATCTACGATCATCAGAAGGGGGCGACAGACATACCATCTACAGGACAAAAATTTGCGAGTGTGTGCAAGGATGCAGGGATTAACGCTGTCATATTCTTTCCGCAGTCGGGACCTGTGACACAGAGGGAATGGATAGACGCTGCGAGAAATCAGGGTTTGGGTGTGATCGTCGGAGGCTCGATGACGCATCCCGGGTACAAGTTGAGCGAAGGTGGATACATATCCGATGAGGCCATCGATAAAATATATCTCGATGCCGCAAATGAAGGTGTCACAGATTTTGTGATGCCGGGCACGAAACCTGAAGAGATCAGGAGGTTAAGAAAAATTTTGGAAAACGCTGGTGTGGTTCCGACAATATATTCACCCGGCCTCGGCGCGCAAGGAGGGGACATCGCAAAGGGGCTGGAAGCAGCGGGTAGCAAGTGGCACCCGATCATCGGACGAGCCATCTATGACGCGCCGGATATTCGAAAAGCGGTCGTGAGATTTGTTGAAGCGCTCGAGGGTGGGAATGAACAGTATTTGTAATAGGGGGCATTAGTGAATAAAAAGATTGAAGTGTTGTTTGACGAAAAGAAGATTGCAAAACGGGTCAAAGAGATTGGCAGTCAGATCGACAAGGACTTTCCCGATGGGGATCTTGTAGTCATAGGTGTATTGAAAGGTTCGCTGCTATTCATGGCCGATCTGATCAGGGCGATAAAACGTCCTTTGAGATGTGATTTCTTGCGTGTATCGAGTTATCAGAATGATCAAGATACAGGCGTGATTCGCATGGAGTTTGATATCACCCAGTCGATCGAGGGAAAACATGTGTTGCTAGTTGAGGATATTGTCGATTCGGGCAAAACCTTGAAGCATCTCATCGCTCATATCAAAACAAAGGATCCCGCCTCTTTGAAAGTGGCTTCGCTCTTATACAAGGACAGGGGAATAGATAACAGGAAGTTAGTTGATTATCTCGGTTTCGATGTGCCTGATCGTTATGTTGTGGGTTATGGGCTTGATTCCCAGGGCCTCTACAGATCACTTCCATACATAGGGGTAATAGACAATTAACAATAATCAATTTCCAATTAACAATTAACAAACACCCATTGCCTATAAACCATCACCGATCTTCGAAAGCCGTTCTCTGATCCTGCTTATCACCATCTCGATTGCGACGCTGTTGTAGTCGTGCCATGGGACTATCACATCGGAATGTTCTCTGGAGGGTTCGACGAAGGCAAGATGCATTGGGCGGACGGTGCTATAATATTGTTTCACTACTGATTCGATGTCTCGTCCTCTCACATTGATATCCCGCATAAGTCTTCGAATGAACCTGATATCCGATGGCGTTTCGACGAATATCTTAATATCCAAAAGATCCCTTAGCTCTTTGTTGTCGAAAATGAGGATTCCCTCTACGATCAACACCTGTCTCGGTTCGACTGCGATAGTTTCTTTTATTCGTGTGTGAGTGACGAAGTCGTATATAGGTTTTTTGACTATTTTACCCTCTTTAAGGGTTTTTACCTGTTCTTTGAAGAGGTTGAAGTCGAGTGCGCTGGGATGGTCGAAATTGTGTTTTGCCCTCTTTTCGGAGGCTATGTGTGAGAGGTCTTTGTAAAAGGAATCCTGCTCAATGCTGGCAATGCGTTCGGCCCCAACCTGATCGATTATTCTCCTGGCGACAGTTGTCTTTCCCGAACCGGTTCCCCCTGCGATGCCAATGACTAAAACATCCATTTTGACTCCTTGAGATGATTTTTACTCTGATACCTTTATGATGTGACCAAGTCAATCCCCCTTCTTATCGGTCAAACCCTCCAAAAAGTTGCTATTTTTTCCAAAAATAAGCAACTTTCCTGCAAAGCAACCGATACAGGTAAGAGTTCACAAATAATTGTAAGGAGGATCGGATGCGATATATTTCTATTTTGTTTGTTCTAGTTGTTTTTATTCTTTCAGGGTGCAGTGATGGCCAGATGCCATCTGCGGCAAAAGATGAGTCAAAACCAAACGTGGAAGCCCCAAATGGTGGGGATCAGCCGGCAGAAGTACCTGCTGTGGATCAAAAGCCTACAGATCAACCGGCCGCAAAGCCCTCTGACAAAAAGCCAGAAGAGCAAGGAGTTGTTTCAGGCTTGACCCTAAATCAAAGGGTGGCAGATGCCGGAGCGCTGATAGCTATCTTCGATCATCAGTATGCCCCCAAGGAATGGAAACAGGCATTTTTTAAACAGGATTTTAAGTTGCAGGCCGATAAATTGATAGATGAAGTGAGCGTTGAGAAGATGGATGACGAAGATTTTTTTGCCGCGATGGCCGAGTTCGTGAATTCTTTCAAAGATGGACATACAAGGCTTATGATCCCCTCTACATATCAGGTCTCTTTGGGGTTTGCGGTGGATCGATTTGGCGATGAAGTTTTGATCGTCGATATCGATGATAGAATACTGGATAAAGAAAAGTTTCCTTTTAAAATTGGTGACAGATTGGTCGCGATCGATGGTGTTGATGTTTCGAAACTTCAGGAAGAATTGTCGAAATATGTAAACAGCGGCAGCGATCTTCAGAGAAGGCGCCTGGCGGCATCATCCCTGGTATCGAGGGAGCAGGCTTCGATTCCCGATCTTCCAGGTGGCGTAGCAAATGTTACAATATTTTCCAGAGAACGTAGCGCTGAAGAGACAGTTTCTCTCAAGTGGATCGAAGATGGGTATGAGCTGGCAAAAGTTGCAAGCGCAGGAACATTAAAGAATGTGAAGGCCATGGGCTCTATGCAATATGAGAAAAAATCTAGCTTACTAGAGAGGATAAGAGGGGGAAGATTTGTCGAACACAAAGAATATCCATTTTATGGAAGGAGGATTCCGATATTTCCAATGTGGGACTCATTCGTCAAGAGGGGCGAAGAACCTATCTATTCAGGTGTCTTTACAATCGGAGACAGAAAAATAGGTTTCATACGTTTTGATACCTGGATGGTTGACGATAATAAGGAATTCTTAAACAAAGTTGAGGAAGAATTAAAATATTTTCAGGAGAACACGGACGCTCTTTTAATCG
Organism: Pseudomonadota bacterium; assembly: GCA_043818055.1. Lineage (GTDB taxonomy): Bacteria > UBA10199 > UBA10199 > 2-02-FULL-44-16 > JBDRGF01 > JBDRGF01. The sequence goes on from JBDRGF010000126.1 coordinate 19,035, forward strand.
ATCAGATGTACAATGGTGGCGGAGATCCATGTCTGGCGACATCAGTTGTGAGTATGCTAATTGAAAAGGATGCCAAAGAGGTGTTGGCTATGGCCAGATCTAATAGAACATGGTTGATGCAATATGAAGGAGCTGTTTCGCAGTGTGATGCTGAAAAAAATGGAGATGAATGCAAAATGGCTGAAAATATCATTGCTGAAATCCGCGGTTCGATTGAAAAAGGGTCAACGCTTGCAGGACCATTTCCCTTCTGCAACGCCGATGGAAATATTAAGCCAGCCTCCGTCTATTCGAAGTCAATCGTAATGTTGATCAACGAGATGTCTATATCAGTCGGAGATGATTTCCCGGTGACGCTGCAGGATGCTGGCAGAGCAGTCCTCTTCGGTGAGACTACAGCTGGAGGTGGTGGAAGTGTAAATGGTAGAAGAGGATTGGGCTACAGCGATTTTTCTTTTTCCTTCACAGATTCGCTTTCATGGAGGGATAAAGAGGTTAAAGCTCCAAATGGTGAAATGACGCATTACATAGAGAATGTCGGTGCGATTCCCGATGTGCATTATCCCGAAAATGCGAATGATTATTTGAATGGTTATAAGGATTATAAAGCAGCAGTGGAAAAGGTGCTGATGGATTTGATACAGAATAATGGTTAAAAGTTACAGTTTGCTTCAATCTGAATACAAAAGAAGCCGGCAAAAAAGCCGGCTTTTTTATGTGTGCATTCGATTGATGTGTGCTATGAGAGAGGTCTATGAGTAAAAAAAGAAAACAAAAACAAAATAGTACTTCGGGAAGAATTGAAAAACATTCTTCTCAGAAGGCAAAAAAAACAGATTTAAAAGTAATTGGTGAGCTGAGATTGCATCCCGATGGCTATGGCTTTGTCATTGGCGGAAAGACAGGACAGGAGGATGTATTTGTCCCTGCCCGTTATATCGGAGATGCGTTCCACACAGATCTTGTCGAAGCGAGTGTAGAGGTCGGAAGGAAGGGATTGTTCGAAGGGCGCATACTGAGAGTTGTCGAGAGGCGTGTCAAAAGACTGGTCGGGAGATTGGAACAGGTTGGAAAAATCTTTAGAGTGGTTACCGACGATAAGCGGGTGAAACACGCTATTGAAATTCCAAAGGATAAACTCTTCAAAGCAGTCTCTGGCGATAATGTCGTAGCCAAGATAACAAAATATCCCCACGAGGGAGAGACGATGTTTGGCGAGGTGGTCGAGGTGCTCGCCACGCGCGGTGCTGAATCGACTGAAGAACGTGCGGTTGTAATAAAACATCAGCTCAGAGATGTTTTTCCAAAGAATGTTTTGGAATTGGCTGAGGAGAAAAATATCGGCTGGCATTCGGAAATTCCACTGAGAAAAGATTTGAGATCGTTGCCGCTGGTTACCATAGATGGCGAGTCGGCGCGTGACTTTGACGATGCAGTTTATGTCGAAAGAAACAATAATGGCTATCGCCTTTTCGTTTCGATCGCGGATGTCTCCTTCTTCGTTCATCCTAATGATCTAATTGATAGCGAGGCATTTGAGAGAAGTACCTCTGTATATTTCCCAAAATTCTGTATTCCGATGTTGCCAGAAGTTTTGTCTAACGATCTGTGCAGTCTCGTTCCCAATGAAGACCGTCTGACGATGACGGCAGAGATAAGTTTTTCTTCATCAGGAGATGTAACCTCGTCGAAGTTTTACCCCAGCGTTATAAAGAGCAAGGCTCGACTGACATATACTCAGGTGAAAAAGCTTCTTGTCGATCATGATGAAGAGGTCGAAAAGAAATTAGGCGATGTCGCGACTAACTTAAGGCTCATGGAAGAGCTCTTCAACCAATTGAGGAAAAGGCGACTGGAGCGGGGTTCCATCGATTTCGATCTGCCGGAACCTGAGATCGTCCTCGATGTGGAGGGTGAGATCGATGATATAATAAAGTCCCAGCGTCACGTCGGCCACATGATCATCGAGGAATTCATGATAGCGGCGAACGAGGCGGTTGCGAGGTTTTTGACAGAAAAGAAACGAGGATGCATTTATCGCGTTCACGAAAGGCCACAGACCAAGAAGCTAAACGAATTTTCCAAGCTGCTTCATAATTTGGGATATAAAGTTCACTTTTCATCTGAAATCGAACCGATGGATCTCGCTAAGATCGTCGGGATGGTTCACGGAAAGCCGGAGGAGAGGCTGGTTAATCATAAGATGCTACGATCTATGCCCCAGGCTGTTTATAGCCCGGAGAATATGGGACATTTTGGCCTGGCAAGCTCCTGCTATTGTCACTTCACCTCTCCCATCCGCCGATATCCGGATTTGGTAGTGCATAGGTTATTGAAATATGTCCTGAAAGAGAACCGATCGCCGAAAACCGATCATCAAAAAGCGAATCTCATAGAGATCAGCGAGCATTGTTCACGTCGTGAACGCATTGCGATGGAGGCTGAACGTGAGATTTTAAAACTTCACAGCGCGCTATTCATGAAAGATCATGTTGGGGAGATCTTTGACGGCATAATATCCTTCGTCGCAAAATTCGGTTTCTTCGTTCAGCTTCAGGAGTATTTCATCGAGGGTCTGGTTCCAATCGATTCATTGAAAGGTGAAAAATATCAGTTCCAGGTTGAATCAGGGGCCATCGTCGGCAAACGCAATTCACAAAAATTCCAAATTGGAGATAGCGTAAAAATAAAGGTCGAATCAGTCAAAATCCCCGAACGCGAGATACTATTTACATTAAATGTCGATTAGCCTTAACCATCCCATAAACTATTAATATTAACCGTATGATTTTTATTCTTCTTTTCTTGACTCTCAAAGTCTCTCACCATATGATAACCGACATCAACGCTATTTAAAAAAAGAGGTGTATGTGAAACAGACAGTCGAAGTCACAATCATGGGTCAGAAATTTCTCATAAAAGGGGATTCAGATGAGACCTATGTAAAAGAGATAGCCAACTATGTTGATCGTAAGGTCAACGAGGTTCAGAGCAAGACGAAGTCTGTAGCCTCATTAAATGTTGTTATCCTGGCTGCCATGAATATCGCCGACGAGTTTTTTAAGTTCCGTAAGGAAAAGGATGATAAGTTTCAAAAGGTCGAGAAGAAGATTCAGAATATGGTTGAACTTATTGATTTGCAATTGTAAATTGGTGTTAGGGGGCTCTTTAACAATCCTGAAATCTAATTTCCCCTGCTGGGATGGTGCCTGATATCTGATATTTTTGGAACCTATAGATATATATTGGGGATTGTTCCTTATCGATGGTGTGCATGCCTTTGAGCTTTGGCTTTAAGGAAGCCTAAAACGATAATACGATCACCCACCTGTTTTAGAACAGGGTTCAAAAATAACGATGTCTCACCCCCTTTGCGGGGGATTTTTGTTTACCTTAATGTATATATAATGCCAACAACCCGCCGAAGCTCCAGCAGTGAGCGAAGGAGGGTAAGTTCACCTACCTTTAATCGTCTCAGCAATCACAACGAATTCTTGACGAAGTTGTAATCTTGACAGTGATTTATTCACAAAAAAACTGACAACTTTCCTAACCCATTGATATAAAGGGCATTTATAAATTGATAGAGTTTATAATTTTCTATTGAGTTTTGTTTCTCATGCGGCTATACATTTTTAATATATAACGAAAGGAAATTTAGGGTTAATAAAAAGGTCTGAATCAATTTTTAATTTTTATAATTTTGTGCAAATCGGGAGTTATACATAGATTGAAGTTTTTGCATATACACATTATATGGAGTTTGGCAGAGGGGCATGTTGGCGAGCGTATAACCCGATGATGATAACTTGATTCCTACCTAAAATAACCCACGAAAATTGTAACGTAATCAATAAAGAAGAGCATTTGGCGCTGCTTTCGGAGCTTTTTTGTATTTTATACACTCGTAGCGCACAAATTGTTGAAAGGAGGAAAAGTGCAATTACAGCTTTTGTACATAGTGATAGCAGTTTTAGCCGGTTTGGCAGTCGGTGGGTTGGGAGTATATTTCATCAGCACGACCTTTGGAAGTTCGAAGCTCAAGGATGCAAAGTCGAGGGCAGAAACGATATTGGAGGAGGCCAGGTCCAAGTCCGACAATATCCGAAAGGAAGCCGAGCTTGAGATCAAGGCTTTGAAGCTGAAGACCCGCGAGGAAATGGAGAAGGAAGCGGCTGAGAGAAATAAGGAGCTGTTGAGCACCGAGAAGAGGCTTCAGTCCCGTGAAGAGAGTCTGGAAAATAGATTTGAAAAACTCGATGCTAAAATCGAGGATCTGAAGCGTCAGGAACAGTCGTTAGTCGACAAGAAAAGGCACGCCGATGAGCTCGAAAAGAGGTATATGGAGCTCGTCACTGAACAGAGGAAACAGCTCGAAAAAATCGCCGGCATCAGCACAGAGGAGGCCAAGCGCCAACTGAGAGAGTCTCTTATCGATGAGACAAAGCAGGAGGCCGCCAGAATGATAGTTGAAATAGAAGAGCAGGCAAAAGAGGAGGCTGCGAAGAAGGCCAGATATATAATAGGAACAGCGATAGAGAGGATGTCATCCGATTATGTAGTTGAAAGGGTGATCTCAACCGTCCAGTTGCCAAGTGATGAGATGAAGGGGCGGATCATCGGTAGAGAGGGTAGGAACATCAGGGCGCTGGAAGCTGCGACAGGTATAGACTTTGTCATCGACGACACGCCTGAGGCGGTTATCCTTTCGGGTTTTAATCCAGTCCGAAGAGAGGTGGCCAGAAGATCTCTGGAAAATCTGATCGTGGATGGCAGGATACATCCCACGCGGATCGAAGAGATCGTTGCCAATGTCACAAAGGAGGTCGACTCGATTATCAAGGAAACGGGTGAACAGGCCTGTATGGATCTGGCCATCAGCAAGGTCCATCCCGAATTGATAAAGCTGTTAGGCTCTCTGAAGTACAGGACCAGCTTCGGTCAAAACGTTTTGCAACATTCAATGGAAGTCGCATATCTCGCCGGCATGATTGCAGATGAGCTGGGAGCTGACGGTGTAAAGGCAAGAAGAGCAGGCCTTTTGCACGATATAGGAAAGGCAGTTTCGCATGAGGTTGAAGGTTCCCATGCCATGATCGGCATGGATTATGCCCGACGCTATCGCGAGGATCCTGATATCGTTCACGCAATCGGCGCGCATCATGAGGATATCGCTCAGGAGACCATGCTCGACTGTATAGTGGATGCGGCAGATGCCCTTTCAGGCGCACGTCCGGGAGCGAGACGCGAAGTGTTGGAGGCCTACGTCAAAAGGCTGCAGGATCTAGAAAAGATATCAGCATCTTTCAAAGGTGTGGAAAAGGCGTACGCAATCCAGGCCGGCCGCGAAATCAGAATCATGGTATCTAATAGTCAGGTTAACGATGCCGAGGCAGCAGTCTTGGCCAAGGATATCTCAAAGAAGATTGAGCAGGACATGACATATCCGGGACAGATCAAAGTGACAGTCGTAAGGGAGACGAGAGCGGTGGAGTACGCGAAATAATTACTAGCGGATAGCGTAGAGCGTATAGTTTTTCCTATCCGCTAAACGCTAAAGTGATAGGTTGTTGGTTATCGAACACCAAAAAACAAAAACCAATAATCGAGAAACGTATTTCTATGAACATACTAATGATCGGCGACATCTTCGGAAGACCCGGGCGTGAATTGATAAAAACGCTCCTGCCGAAGATTGTCGAAGAGGAGAGGATTGATTTTGTTGTTGCCAACGGTGAAAATGCCGCCGGCGGAAAAGGTATAACTAAGAAGATCGCCGAAGAGCTTCTCTTATTGCCGATAGATGTCATGACAGGGGGAAATCATATTTGGGAGCAGGAAGATCTCTTTCCAATTCTATCTTCCGCCCCTATTTTAAGACCATACAATGTAAAAGAAAACCTACCGGGCAGGGGATGGGATCTTTTTATTTCGTCTAATAAAACCAGAATTGCCGTGGTCTGCCTTCAGGGGCTGATGTTCATGGACAACAAAGGTGCGGAAGGGACGAGTCCCTTTGCAGCGATGGATAAGGTGCTTTATAAAATAAAAGAAAAAAAAGCGGATATAATACTCGTTGATTTTCACGCGGAGGCAACGAGCGAAAAACGCTCCATGGGATGGTATCTCGAGGGGAAGGTGAGTGCGATAGTCGGAACACACACGCATGTGCAGACTGCGGATGAAGGAATTTTGCCCGGAGGAACGGCATATATCTCCGACCTTGGGATGACAGGTCCACATCATTCGGTGATAGGGCTCGATAAGGATGTCGCCATCCACAGATTTTTGACAGGAGATAAAAAAGGATTTAAAGTAGCCAAAGAGGGCGCAAGGTTTGAAGGCGTTGTTATCAATATAGATGAGACGAGCGGCAAGGCGAAATCGATAAAGAGAATACAAAAATCAAGTTTGTAGGGGCGACTCGCGAGTCGCCCTTGGGAATTTATTATGGACATAAATGAACAATTAAAATTGATCAAGCGGGGCTCGATCGATCTCATCTCCGAAGACGAGCTGATCAAGAAACTCAAAGAAAAGAAGAAACTTCGCATCAAGGCCGGCTTCGATCCGACAGTCCCCGATCTTCATCTGGGTCATACTATAGTGATGCAGAAATTGAGACAGTTCCAGGATCTGGGTCACACCGTTATTTTTTTGATTGGCGATTATACCGCGCGCATCGGAGATCCGAGCGGAAGAAGCGAGACGAGAAGGATGCTCGATCCAATGTGTATTAAGGAGAGCGCGAAGACATATATTAATCAGGCGAAGAAGATTCTTTCCGAAGAGAATTTAGAAGTGAGATACAACAGCGAATGGCTTGAAAAATTATCTATGGCCGATCTTGCGGATATTGCAAGCCGCTACACAGTTGCGCGAATGCTTGAGCGCGATGATTTTCGAAAGAGGCATGCGAATGGCGATGATATCAGTATGCTCGAATTCATCTATCCTCTCATGCAGGGATACGATTCGGTCGTTCTCAATGCCGATGTCGAACTCGGAGGCACAGATCAGATTTTCAACCTTCTGGTAGGCCGCGCTCTGCAGCGACGCTTCGAGAAGGATGAACAGGTTGTTCTTACGATGCCTCTCCTTGTCGGCACTGACGGCGTCCAGAAGATGAGCAAGTCTTACGGAAACTATATCGGCATCTCCGAAGCCCCTGAGGATATCTTCGGCAAACTCATGTCGATCTCGGACGATCTGATGTGGAAATATTACGAACTTCTCTCATCAAAATCTCTGGAAGAGATAGGTTGGTTGAAGAGCAATGTCGAGCGCGGAGAGCTCCATCCGAAAAAGGCCAAGGAAGAATTGGCATTCGAACTCACAACACGCTTCGCAGGAGAAAAAAACGCTCACAGCGCCAAGGAGCATTTTGAGAAGGTGATAGTCAACAAGGCTATGCCGGATGAAATTGAAACGAAAAATGTCAAATCATCCGAAGGTAAAATCTCTCTTGTTGATTGTATGTTGGAATTAGGTCTCGCGAAGAGTAAAGGTGAGGCCAGAAGATTGATTCAACAGGGAGGGGTAAGTCTTGATAATAATAAAATTTCGGATGTCGAACTTGCTTTGAAAAAGGGGCTGTCGCATATTATAAAGAAGGGGAAAAGGTTTTTTATAAAGGTGAAAATTATTTAAAATAGTGTGTTTTTTAAAGAATAAAACTCTTTAACAAGAGGTCATAACTTGCTGTTTTAACTGATTGTTTAGGAACGTTGTTTTTTTAAAAACTTTAATTCATTTTCCCTTGACACTTCATGCCCCATCCAGTAGAAGGCTTCACCACGCTAGAGAAGTTAGACGTAAATACGATGGAGTAAAGCGGGTTTGTTCTTCGAAATCAGGGGAGTTAGGCAACAATAGAGAAATTTTGAGAGCTCTTCTTGTTCCTTTCTTTAAAAGAAAAGAGGAGTTCTTTTTTTGTGCCTGTTCTTTGAAAACTAAATAGCGGAAGCAATAGAATTATACGCTTGAAGTATGTGGGGACGTCGGATTAATTCCGACAAGATGTAGAAGTAAATAAAGTAAAGTCAGCGTCCGCGTAAAGCGGACTAGAATTTAAACTGGAGAGTTTGATTCTGGCTCAGAACGAACGCTGGCGGCGTGCTTAACACATGCAAGTCGAACGGGAAAATTTCCTTCGGGGAATGAGTACAGTGGCGAACGGGTGAGTAACACGTAGGTAACCTACCATTTGCTGGGGAATAACCTCGGGAAACCGGAGCTAATTCCGCATAAGTCTCTCCGCCTTTGGCGGATAGGGAAAGGGGGCCTCTCCATGGAAGCTCTCGGCGAATGATGGGCCTGCGTACCATTAGCTAGTTGGTAGGGTAATGGCCTACCAAGGCATCGATGGTTAGCTGGTCTGAGAGGATGATCAGTCACACTGGCACTGAAACACGGGCCAGACTCCTACGGGAGGCAGCAGTGGGGAATCTTGCGCAATGGGCGAAAGCCTGACGCAGCAACGCCGCGTGAGCGATGAAGGCCTTCGGGTTGTAAAGCTCTGTCAGATTGGACGAAACATCATCCGGAACAATACCCGGGTGATTTGACGGTACTATCAGAGGAAGCACCGGCTAACTCCGTGCCAGCAGCCGCGGTAATACGGAGGGTGCTAGCGTTGTTCGGAATTACTGGGCGTAAAGCGCGTGTAGGCGGACTGAGTAGTCGAGTGTGAAATCCCTTGGCTTAACCGAGGAAGTGCGCTCGAAACCATCAGTCTAGAGGTTCGGAGGGGAGCAGGGAATTCCCAGTGTAGGAGTGAAATCCGTAGATATTGGGAGGAACACCGGTGGCGAAGGCGCTGCTCTGGACGAATACTGACGCTAGAACGCGAAAGCGTGGGTAGCAAACAGGATTAGATACCCTGGTAGTCCACGCTGTAAACGATGTGCACTAGGTGTCGGGGGTATTGACCCCCTCGGTGCCGACGCTAACGCATTAAGTGCACCGCCTGGGAAGTACGGTCGCAAGGCTGAAACTCAAAGGAATTGACGGGGGCCCGCACAAGCGGTGGAGTATGTGGTTTAATTCGACGCAACGCGAAAAACCTTACCTAGGCTTGACATCTGGAGAATCCCCTAGAGATAGGGGAGTGCCCTTCGGGGAATTCCAAGACAGGTGCTGCATGGCTGTCGTCAGCTCGTGTCGTGAGATGTTGGGTTAAGTCCCGCAACGAGCGCAACCCCTGTTCTTAGTTGCTAACTGATCTTCGGATCAAAGCACTCTAAGAAGACTGCCGCGGTTAACGCGGAGGAAGGTGGGGACGACGTCAAGTCCTCATGGCCCTTATGCCTAGGGCTACACACGTACTACAATGGCCAGTACAGAGGGTCGCTTAGCCGCAAGGTTTGGCTAATCTCAAAAACTGGCCTCAGTTCGGATTGATCTCTGCAACTCGAGATCATGAAGCTGGAATCGCTAGTAATCGCTGATCAGCATGCAGCGGTGAATACGTTCCCGGGCCTTGTACACACCGCCCGTCACACCACGAAAGTTGTTTATACCAGAAGTCCGTGACCTAACCTTCGGGGAGGAGCGGCCCAAGGTATGGGTAATGATTGGGGTGAAGTCGTAACAAGGTAGCCGTAGGAGAACCTGCGGCTGGATCACCTCCTTTCTAAGGAAACTGTAGTGGATTATTTCCACTACTATCCCGGTCAGTACATGCTTTAAGCACGCTTCCGCTATTTTGTTTTCAGAACAGGTTGATAGTTCTTTGAATTAAAAAAATATTTGAGTTGAGTTCGTGTCTACACGATTCGGCCTGTAATGGGCTCGTAGCTCAGTTGGTTAGAGCGCACGCCTGATAAGCGTGAGGTCGGTAGTTCAACTCTACCCGGGCCCACAAAGAAGTAGTTTTTAGTGTGTAGTGTATAGTGTTTAGTTTACTATGCACTATACACTAAGCACTAAACTCTGCTTTTTTAGGGGCTGTAGCTCAGCTGGGAGAGCGCCAGCTTTGCAAGCTGGATGCCAGGGGTTCGAACCCCCTCAGCTCCACCAAGTTCAGGACGTTGGTCGTCATTTTTTATATGACGATCAACTTGCTAAACTTGAAAAAAGTTCTTTGAAAATTAAATAAAAAATACCAAGTAAAGAATATTGAATTGAAACAATTCAATTTCGATTGAGGTCTCTCAAGTAACAGTTTCTAGTGAGTAGTGTTTAGTGTCTAGTGATAGCGCTAACCATGAGAGCTGGAAATTGTCGAAGGATATTAATCCGAATTTGGTCAAGTTTTTAAGGGCATGAGGTGGATGCCTTGGTGTTCGGAGACGATGAAGGACGTGTCTAGCTGCGATAAGCCTCGGGGAGCTGCTAAGAATGCTTTGATCCGGGGATTTCCGAATGGGGGAACCCATCTGTTCGAAAGAGCAGATATCTTGCAGTGAATACATAGCTGTAAGAGGTAAACGCAGGGAACTGAAACATCTTATTACCTGCCGGAAAAGAAATCATATGAGATTCCCCTAGTAGCGGCGAGCGAACGGGGAAGAGCCTAAACCGACATCAGCTTGCTGATGTCGGGGTTGCGGGACCGCAACATGGGATTGTCGGAAGATAGGTGAATATTATGGAAAGATTAGCCATAGAGCGTGATAGCCGCGTAACCGAAATCTGAAGACACCCTAGCGGTATCCCAAGTACCACGGGACACGAGAAATCCTGTGGGAATCCGGGTGGACCATCATCCAAGGCTAAATACTACCGAACAACCGATAGCGAACCAGTACCGTGAGGGAAAGGTGAAAAGTACCCCGAGAGGGGAGTGAAATAGTACCTGAAACCGCATGCCTACAAGCTGTGGGAGGGCTATGGCTGATCTTCGGATCAGCAACGCCTGACCGCGTGCCTTTTGCATAATGAGTCAGCGAGTTATTGTAGTCAGCAAGGTTAAGCCGTTGAATAGGCGGAGCCGCAGCGAAAGCGAGTCTGAATAGGGCGAATTAGTTGACTGCAATAGACCCGAAACCAGTGTGATCTATCCATGGCCAGGATGAAGTTCGAGTAACATCGAATGGAGGTCCGAACCGGTGAATGTTGAAAAATTCTCGGATGAGCTGTGGATAGGAGTGAAAGACTAATCAAACCTGGAGATAGCTGGTTCTCCCCGAAATATATTGAGGTATAGCCTCGAATGTTAACCTCTGGAGGTAGAGCACTGAATGGGCTAGGGGTCCTACAAGATTACCAAACCCAATCAAACTCCGAATTCCGGAGGGTACTATTCGGGAGTCAGACCATGGGTGATAAGGTCCTTGGTCAAGAGGGAAAGAGCCCAGATCGCAAGCTAAGGCCCCAAAATCAGATTTAAGTGTGAAAGGATGTGGAAGTGCCCAGACAACCAGGAGGTTGGCTTAGAAGCAGCCATCCTTTAAAGAAAGCGTAATAGCTCACTGGTCAAGCGAGTCTGCGCCGAAAATTCATCGGGGCTCAAAATCTGTGCCGAAGCTGCGAATTTCCATAAATCTTCGGATTTGTGGAGTGGTAGGGGAGCGTTCCGTAAGCCTGTGAAGGTCGACCGAAAGGACGGCTGGAGGTATCGGAAGTGCCTATGCTGACATAAGTAGCGATAAAACGCGTGAAAAGCGCGTTCGCCGTAAGCCTAAGGTTTCCTGGGGAAGGTTAATCCGCCCAGGGTTAGTCGGGTCCTAAGCCGAGGCCCAAGGGAATAGGCGATGGACAACAGGTTAATATTCCTGTACCGCTGTAAGTATGCTATGTAACGGAGGGACGGAATTGGATATGTCGGCCATCTATTGGATGATGGTTTAAGCGTATAGGGGGGTGTTCAGGCAAATCCGGACATCAACTCTAAGGCGTGATGACGACTCCTTTTTTGGATGAAGTGATTGATTCCAGCTCCCTAGAAAAGCTTCGTTATAATACTTATTGCGCCCGTACCGCAAACGGACACACGTAGGCGAGGAGAGAATCCTAAGGCGCTTGAGTGAACCCTTGTTAAGGAACTTTGCAAATTGACACCGTAACTTCGGGAGAAGGTGTGCCCTTGTTGGTGAAACTCTTTACGAGTCGAGCTGACGAGGGTTGCAAAAACCAGGTGGCGGCGACTGTTTAACAAAAACACAGGGCTCTGCAAAGTCGCAAGACGACGTATAGGGCCTGACGCCTGCCCGGTGCCGGAAGGTTAAGGGGTGGGGTTAGCATCTTCGGATGCGAAGCTCTAAACCGAAGCCCCGGTAAACGGCGGCCGTAACTATAACGGTCCTAAGGTAAAGAAATTAAACGAATTTCATTGCCCGCTTTACGAGTAATCGTAAAGATGAATCTGGCTATATGCGGGAAACTCCTCAAAAGATGTTAGGTACTCGTCAAAATTATTTTGGCAGTAAAAATCCTACATACAGGGGGACAATCCGCAGGGAAGTCGTTATTGACCCCTCAGAGACTACACGCCGGATATCCCATTATTAAGGAGGAACATGTTATTTCATCCACAGTGGGTGAGTGGGTTTGTAGATGGAGAAGGTACATTCTACGTTGGAATTAATAGAAATCCAACCATGAAGATTGGATACCAAGTGCTTCCTGAATTTCGAATTGTGCAGCATGAAAGAGATATCAAACTACTCCATGCACTAAGGCATTTTTTTGGGTGTGGAGTTGTGAGAAACAATCATGATGATCGGTTTGAAATTAGAATAAGACAGATAGAAGCGCTTGATAAGAAGATCATACCTTTTTTTGAACAAAATCCGCTTCAAACACAGAAAAAACATGATTTTCTAAAGTTTAGGAAGATTATAAAGATGATGCTTAATGATTCTCATTTAACACGGGAAGGTGTAATTAAGATAATCGATATAGCTTCTAAAATGAACAGAGCAGATAAAAATAAAGCCCTAGAAATTAGGGAAGATCTGCTGAAAATGGGATAGTGATATAGTCCACGCTTTTATGAAAATAAGAGACAACGTGAGCGAAATTCCTTGTCAGGTAAGTTCTGACCTGCACGAATGGCGTAACGATTGCCACACTGTCTCAACAAGGACCTCAGCGAAATTGAAATAACAGCGCAGATGCTGTTTACCCGCGGCTAGACGGAAAGACCCTGTGCACCTTTACTATAGCTTGGCAGTGGATTTCGGATTGATTTGTGTAGGATAGGTGGGAGACTGTGAAGCGGGAGCGCTAGCTCTCGTGGAGCCATCCTTGAAATACCACCCTGATTAATTTGGAATTCTAACCTACTCCCGTAATCCGGGAGGGGGACACTGTCTGGTGGGTAGTTTGACTGGGGCGGTTTCCTCCCAAAATGTAACGGAGGAGCGCGAAGGTTCCCTCAGGCTGATTGGAAACCAGCCGTTGAGTGTAAGGGCAAAAGGGAGCTTGACTGCGAGACTTACAAGTCAAGCAGGTGCGAAAGCAGGTCCTAGTGATCCGGCGGTCCCGTATGGAAGGGCCGTCGCTCATCGGACAAAAGGTACGCCGGGGATAACAGGCTTATCGCCTCCAAGAGTTCACATCGACGAGGCGGTTTGGCACCTCGATGTCGGCTCATCACATCCTGGGGCTGAAGTCGGTCCCAAGGGTTTGGCTGTTCGCCAATTAAAGTGGTACGTGAGCTGGGTTCAGAACGTCGTGAGACAGTTCGGTCCCTATCTACCGTGGGCGTAGGAAACTTGAGAGGAGCTGTCCTTAGTACGAGAGGACCGGGATGGACGCACCTCTAGTGCACCGGTTGTCACGCCAGTGGCACAGCCGGGTAGCTATGTGCGGAACGGATAACCGCTGAAAGCATCTAAGCGGGAAACCGTCCTCGAGATAAAGTTTCCCTGAAGGCCACTTGAAGACTACAAGTTTGATAGGCAGGGTGTGGAAGTCCAGTGATGGACGGAGCTAACCTGTACTAATCGGCCGATCGACTTGATCTTAATTTTTCCTGTTCACCATGTAAGTGGTGGACAGGGGAAAGAGCCGTCGTTAAATCACGGCGGCCAAGAGAGACCTCAATCGATATTGGATTGTTTCTTAAATAATATATATTAGAATGGTATGTAAGCGTAAATTTTTGAATTTTACGTTTTCCGGTGGTTATAGCGAGGGGGTCACACCCGATCCCATCCCGAACTCGGAAGTTAAGCCCCTCAGCGCCGATGGTACTGCAGGTAATGATCTGTGGGAGAGTTGGACGCTGCCGGAATTAATTTTAAAACCCCGCACTGAAAAGTGCGGGGTTTTTATTTGGTGCGCCCGGCAGGGCGCACCCGCTTGGAGTTGGAAGTACTCTCCGCGCCCGACAGGGGGAAGCGGTAGCCGGACGGCAAGGGTGTCCGCCGCGAGGCGGAATCTGAAGGAAGCCGCAGGCAAAGCGCTGGCCTGACGAACAGGAATTGCATAGAGGCGACTGAATGGGATGAGACGGCCAATATCGTTAAAGTCCAGTACCTGTACGGAACGTTCAGTCGTATATGCAACAGGCATAAGCGTGAAGGCGGGAGCGCATTACCCGGGGAGATCTGTCGTTCTGCCTATGAGAGACTACCGATGTCGTGAGGTATCGGGATGGAGCGGCAGAAGTCAGCAGGGAGGTTTGTTGCTCTGGAACGATTAAATGAATTGCCGTATACGGAACCGTACGTACGGTGGTGTGAGAGGTCGGAGGGTCTATTACCTAGACCCTCCTCAGCTGTCCGAAAATGATCCTAATGTAGGGGGCGGCCCCTGTGCCGACCCTTTAAAGCGGGCAACCACCCTCCAGAGGCGGGCAGGCAGGGGTTGCCCCTACAAAAAAGCAAAATATTGAGTTAATGGACATTTTGTGAATGCTGTATCTTGGGAGTCTAATCAGAATTTACCACCTACACTTCAAATCTTGAGTTTTTTTACCCTCTCATGTATGTTGTCAAAAAAAGGGGGGATTATGGTTATAGCAGTTAAGGTCATCAGTATCATCATTGCCGCATTTGGAATTCTATTGGTCGTAAAGTCGACATTCTTGAGGCAAATTCTTACGTTCGGACTGGAAGGAAAGAGAATCTACGCGATAGCTGTGCTCAGATTTATTTTGGGAACCTTTTTCCTGATTGCTGCTACACAGTGCAGAATGCCGTGGTTGGTGATTATCCTTGGATTGTTGATGCTCATCAGCGGCATTTTTGTCTTTGTCTTGGGGATTGAAAGATCAAAGGCGATGGTGCAAAAATGGCAGCAGTTGAGTGATCTGACTTTACGTTTTGTATCTTTGATACCTGTGGCCGTAGGAGCACTGCTTTTGTATTCCGCTTAAAGAATGACTATTAGCTGATTCATATGCTGTTGTTATTCCGTCTGAGCGCAGATGAAACCGCCGGATGTTGTGATCTGTGTGGTGCTGTTACCCACAGCATTGATCGTGAAGCCGGAGGGATTTGTCGCCCAGAGGTTTCTCACGTCCGCGACTGTTGAAAGTGCGGTGCCGATGACATTTGTCATTGTCACATCGGCATCGGTCAAACTCAGAGATGCAAGCGTTTTTCCCGCATTGGTTCCTGTCACGGTGAAGCGCATCCTTGCCCTGTAAGTTGTAGAGCCAACTGTGAACCTGATCTCCCCTCTGAATGTAGTAGCATCGTGAAATCCTTTGTTGTTACTTGCAAATGTGAAACCGGAATTACAAATAAAAACATTATCACCAGTAAAAATTCCAGCAACTGAATCAGTGGAATTTATGAGATTTGTTGCAGCAAAAGCATTCGTATCACTAGGATTCCATGTCCCCTGTTTTCCGCAGATAAAGGGAATATCAGCATCGGAGCCGTAAGGCTTATGCATAAATGTAAACGACGTTGCAGCAGCGATAGCCGCCTTGAACTCAGCACTCGTTACATCTACGCTCTTCGAAGTACTTACACAAACACCGACATTTGGATAATCATCGGCTGTCAATACCGGAGGACCGCTTATCCCCTCGCCGCCTGTGCCGAAGTTGGCAACAGTTGCGCTCACCTGACAATCGGTCGCGCCTGATCTGGTCGTCACGTTATCCCATGTATAATTTCCCGATGTCGGAGTTGCGGAGGAGAGTGTTACAACATTTGTGCACCCCTCCAGAACATCTGTCAAAGCTGTTGCATCTGGGCAGACCCTTACCTGTGTAGAGTCCGCAGCACATGGAATGAATAGCACCACATTGCCAGTGAGCCCTGCTTTTTCTGTATCGCTTGGAAAGTGAGCGATGGTCTTTGTCGTATTTCTGTCCGTGACGAGGTCTGTGAAATTCACGGAGCCGCTTGTTGTGAATTGAATGATGACATTTCCTGCATCGCTTCTAAGCTGGGCAGCCGTCCCCCTTGTGATCGATGTAATCGCGTTTCCATTTGTGTCGGTGAATTTGTATCCTGCCGGGGCGCCAGAGAGGGCATCTGAAACATTGGTGCCATCGCCACAGGATAAATTAACCATAATGATAGAAGCCAAAAACAAAGTTCCAAGAAATCTTTTCATAAGATCCCCCCTGAATAAAATGTTAAATATTAACGGTTGCTCTCAGTCGGCTGATCGTTTGCCATATCATGAGTGTTAACCAGCGAACATCCATATGTCAAAGCCGCCAATAAGATAAATGATAAAATTCCAAAAACCGCCACTCGTTTAAATCTTTTCATCTCCCCTCCTTTGATATAGGATTTCGTACATAAATTATACCTATTGTGCAATCTTAAAAATATGAATTACGTCAGTTTAATAAATCGTTTTAAAGTCCCTGTAATTATCATCAGCCTTTTATTTATTGCAGTCGGGTTCTGGTTTGCGAAGGACCTTAACTTCAATCCCTCTCTCGAAACCAGATTTTTGAAGGATAACCAATATCTCAATTCTTTTAAAGATTTCAATAAAGAGTTCGGCCAAGAGCCCCTTCTGATCGTTGTCTGGGAGAGTGGGCGGGATATATGGCGCGTCGAAACATTCAATCGCCTTAAACTCTTAACTGCGAGGATAGAAGAGCTTCCCGGCGTCGCATCTGTCTATAGCATGGCCAGCATTATCGATGGGGATGGCCTGAATTATACCGACTTTAGCACACTAAAACAGCTTTCCCTTGTCAGAAAGCTACTCGTATCAAAAGATGGTAAGAAGGAGATGCTGCTCATCATTCCAGATGCGAATGCTATTGTTCCAAGCGAGGGATTGAATCTCACGCGGGAGATAAAAAAGGTTTTGAGCGATTTTGTTGTCGATGGTGAGAATGCCTATCTTTCAGGTCCTTTAGCGATGCAGTCCGAGGCAATCGATCTCTCCAGAGATGACCTTATCAGGGCAATTCTCTTTGTTTCGATATTTGCCCTCATAATTTTCACACTCATTTATAGAAGCTTCCAGGCGGTTATCGGTGCGCTCTTTGTCACTCTCTTTTCGATTGCCGGCGCAAGTGGCATCCTGGCGATCAGCAACATTCACCTCTCGCAGTTTGCCCTAATAGCCTTTCCCATACTGGCCGCAATAAGCCTGCAAGATGTTGTGCATCTGATCGAACATTACGACATCGCAAGACGTGAGAAGATGGATCCTGTCAGTGCATGCAGATATATGCTAAACAAATGCGCTGCACCATGTCTTTGGACTTCAATTACTACATGTGTCGGATTTGGGGCGATATTGGTTTCGAATATCGAACAGGTGAATTCGATAGGAAAGATTGTGCTGATTGGCGCGCCACTTGCTTTTATCGCTTCAGTCATATCTCTTCCAGCTCTTCTTATGCTGTTCAAAGGCTGGCCAAAAATCGGCAGGAGGGTATTTGAAGCCGGGATAGATCGTGTCGTAAAGAACATTTTTCGTCACGCGAAGGTGATAGCCTTTTCGTTTTTGATCCTCATCGTCGTTGGGTTTGTCGGAATTTATTTCGTGAAGATGCAATTTGATTTTCCGAACATCTTCTCCCCAAGGATCGAGTTTCAAAAGAACCTGGCGAAGATCGACGAGGATTTTGGCGGCGCGGCATCATTCGAGCTGATGCTTGAAACAAACGACGGTAGCGATTTTTCGGATATCGCGAAGATAGAGCTCGTAAAAAATCTTCAGACGGCATTGTCGCTCACTGCAAGCGTCACCGAAACCATCTCGCCGATCGATATTGGCATTACAGGGTATGTACTGAAAAACGGCATGCCAGCTGACCCAAAGGCTTTCAGAAAGTCCTCAGGAAAGATTATAAAAAAGATTTTAAAAGAGAATAAAGCAGAACTCGCTAACTGGCTCTCCCCCGATCTCAAACGGGCGAGGATTCATGCGAGGATGAGAATGGATAAAAATCAATATTACGGTCAGCTTTTGGGGGCGCTTTCGTACCTTAAAAAAACATTTTCAAAGAGTGGCATCGATATCAGCTGGAGCGGTTTTTCGCTCCTCTATAAAGATATGGAAGCGAGGATGCTGACCGAGCTCGTTCGGAGTTTTATGCTGGCCTTCGTAGGCGTTGCTTTTTTTATGATCATCCTCTTTAGGTCTGTTAAATGGGGGGTTTTGGCGATGATTCCAAATATTCTCCCCATCGTGATCGTCGTCGGGATCATGGGCCTCACAGGTGTCGGCTTTTCGCTGGGACTTATCATCCTTCCAGCTGTCGGCCTGGGACTCATCGTCGATGATACCATTCATATCATCTGGAATATCAGAAAGGTGCTGAAAGAGGATGGTTATCGCAGATTCTCTTTTACAAAGGTGTTTTCTACTACAGGACGCGCCCTGATTCTGACCACGCTGATTCTCTCAGCCGGTTTTCTCTCCCTTATCTTTTCTCCCTTTGTCTCAAATGTTCAACTCGCAATCCTAATGCCCTTACTTTTGATCCTGGCACTCATCTTCGATTTCATAAGCGTCCCTACGCTCATGTATTATTATTACAAGTATGTGAAACGGGTTCAGCAATCAGCCAGAGAATAAATCAGCTTTTACAATCACCCATAACCTAAAAACTATCACCCAACTTGGCCCTGATTTTGCTAACTATATGTAGGTTAGCTTAATTACATAAACCATGTTTGAAAAAAGCTTATGATATTCAACATGTTACATTATTAAAGGAGAATGGGGGTGAGGAAATAACCCCCCAGTTTTGAGATATTTATGAGTGAAATTTCATTTAGAACAGCATTGAGAGAGACGGGAAATTGGCTTAGCGGGCCGATTCTTCCATCGTACGAAAGTGCGAGTCTTTACAGTGGGTTATCATCGTTTGGGGTGCTGGGTACTAGTTATAGTGGACTCATACACAACTATAATAAGCTTTTAGGTGCACCTTCATTTACATCAGCCAGTTCACGCTTTATGAATCGGAGCCCTGTTACCAGTGGTGGGTGGGGAAGTATGTTTGTCAACAGCGTGATTTCCGGGATTAAATTTGGAAATTTTGATAAGTTGAAGGAACATACGAGCTCGTTGATCGGAGCGTTTGGTGCACCGCTCGGATATCTGATTGCACATGGGAATGGCTCAAGAAACAAATCCACAAATTATAAAGTTCAAAAAAATAACAGAGCGAACCCACCCACTACACAGCAAACACGCCCAAGGCGAAATGGGGGACCAGCCAGTAATTCAACGACTAATCCTTCAAAACAAAATGCAGCTAGCAGGCAGGCAGCATCGACATCAACACGCGCATTGAATAATGCTCCCCCCAGAGTATCACTTGCAGATTTAAGATCTGCAGAAAATGTCTATCAGGATATATTCGAGAGGCGCCTAAGTGCTTTTGAAACCAATTCCGACACAGTTGAGCTACAGAAGGAATATAAAAAAGCATATGATGAGTATAATAGTCTGCTCGGAAGTGGAAATAAAAATGATTTGAGTGAGAAAGACAAGAAAATTAAAATAGCTTTTGCTGCCAATAAGGCTAAATTGAAACGGCGTCTTCCAAAGTATTTGATGGATGCAATTCAGGAACATAAAAGAGCGGCAGCACGGGCTAAACAAGTGCTAAACGCCAAGACAACTCCAATGCCAGTCCAGCCTTCAAAGCCTGCGACACCTCCCGCTCCAACAGCATCGCAAAAGAATTCGGAAGAGAAGAAACGGATGGGCACCTCTAAAAACCTCATTTGAACAGTAAAATTTCGCCTGAATTCAAAAAGCAGCAACAATTGATAAAGTTTTTCGTCACCTTCATCTGTATTTTTATTTTGTTTTTTATCATTTCCGTCTTTTCCAAAACTTTCAATACGCTGCAAACACACTACGCCCTACTTAATTGCACACTTCGACAAAGATTGTAT
>JBDRGF010000127.1:0-28227 GCA_043818055.1 Pseudomonadota bacterium
ACTTTTCTGATTAATAACGCGCAATAAAGGAGGAAAATATGGCACATAATATTTCAGATGAATGCATTGCTTGTGGGGCCTGTGAGCCGACTTGTCCTGTGGAGGCGATTGAATCGGGAGAAGAAAAATATTCGATCAATAAGTCAAAGTGCACAGACTGCGGCGCTTGCGTCGATGCATGCCCGGTTGAAGCAATTACTGCATAGACGTGAAGCGTGAAGCGCAAAAAAGGCATGCCACATGCGCTTTCTATTGCAATGAAAGATACTCTAAAAATCGGCCTTCTATCTTTATCTTCATGGGCTATCTCAGCTCCATTGGCCGGAATTTCATCGCTTCCATGGCGTGTCTTATTGCATGAGATGGGGGCGTCGCTCACTTTTTCTGAGATGATCAGTTCAGAGGGATTGATACGAAACTGCGCAAAGACAAGGCTCTATTTTGAAAATGTTGATCAGGCCCGTCCCTTTGCCGCACAGATTTTCGGTGCTAATCCAAAGAACTTAGCTTTAGCTGCAAGAATTCTCGATGACGAGCCCCTTGTCGATCTCATAGACATCAACATGGGATGCCCTGTTAAAAAGGTCGTGTCGAGGGGGGCGGGCGCAGCCCTGATGAAAGATCCAATATTAGTATCCAGAATTGTTCAAGAGGTGAGAGGGGCAACCTCCAAACCGCTGACAGTTAAGATTCGTTCGGGATGGGATGAAAACAATATCAACTATATTGAAATTGGAAGGATTGCAGAATCTCATGGTGCTGATGCGGTGATCTTGCACCCAAGAACCCGAAGCTCTTTTCTTAAAGGCAAATCGGAGTGGAGTCAAATTGGAGAATTGAAAAGCAAGCTCAGCATTCCTGTTATTGGAAATGGCGACATAAAGACAGCAGATGATGCGATAAGCATGCGATCAGAGACTCTCTGCGATGGAGTGATGATAGGACGTGCAGCTATCGGCAATCCTTGGATATTTAATCAGATTAAGAATGAAAGTTTATCGTCTCCCGATCAACAAGAAAGAATGAGAGTGATTTTGAGACTCCTTTCGCTCATGAAAGGACATCGATCAGAAAGATACTCCCTCACAAATATGAGAACTGTCATCCCATGGCATGTCAAAGGGATGAAGGGGGCAAAAGATCTTTTGAGAGAGGTGAACATCACAAAAAATACAGGTGATCTAATAAATTTGCTCTCGGAGTTTTTTACATTACCGACAACATGTTGATTAGTGTGGGTAAAGAGAGGCCTATCACATTGGTAAAACATCCTTCGATAGCTTCAACAAAGATGGCTCCCTTTCCCTGGATCGCATAGCTACCGGCTTTTCCGAATGGTTCCCTCGTCGCAACATACCAATCCACCATATCATCGCTCATATCTATAAATTTTACCCTTGTCGATACAACCTCGACCATAAGCCTCTCTGAACTTCTGTTCAGAAGCGCAATGCCGCTTACCACATCATGCCATCTGTCAGAGAGTGTGTAGAGCATCCTCCTCGCATCATCCGCATCAATCGGCTTGCCCATTATAATCTCATCACATACTACCGTCGTATCAACCGTTATGATCAGCGCATTATTGTTTTTCGGCCTGATCGATAGGGCCTTCTCCTTTGCAAGTCTCTTGACGTAATCTTCGGGAGACTCTTCCGGATAAATAATCTCGTCGATCTTGGGAAATCTCACGCGGAAGGGGAGCCCCGTCATCTTCATGAGCTCTCTTCTTGCTTTCGATGAAGTAGCTAAGATTAATGGCCTTTCGATATCCAGCATTCCTTTTAATTCATTAGACATGTTAAACCTCCATGAAGATAAAGGGAGTGTATACTAAACCATCCATCAGAAAAATCACTTATTTTGTTTTATTACTTCATATGCTATAAGCCCTATCTTATGAAGAAAAATAAAAAACAATTAGGCAAGTCTACAAATAAACCGGTAAAGAGACCTCAAACCCCTGCCAAAATAAACGCAAATATTGAGAGTCTAAAATTTGAGCTTGAGAGACAAAAACACAAGCTCAGATTAGTCAACGAAGAGAAGATCAATTTATATAAAGAGCTTGAAGAGACAAACAAAAAACTTCAAAAGATCGACCAACTCAAATCGGACTTTGTCTCAATGGTCTCTCATGAGCTTAGAACCCCCCTTGCTAACATAAAGGCCTCTGTGAGTCTTTTAAGGGATGGTATCTCCGGAGAGGTAAATGAGACACAGCGTACTCATCTGACAATCGCTTCGAACAACATCGACAGGCTCCTGAGGATTATAAACAACCTCCTCGATCTATCAAAGATAGAAGCCGGAAAACTTGAATTGCATAAAGAGCGTGTTGATCTCAATTTTATCATAAAACAGATCGCGATCTCCTTTGAACCTAAGATCGAAGAGGCTCATTTAAAGCTGAAAACTCATATGCCAAATACACCAACCGATGTTTTTGCAGACCCGGACAAGATGACTCAGGTCATCACTAATCTCATAAGTAACGCTGTCAAATTTACACATGAAGGATTTGTCGAAATATCGCTTCGGGAAAAAGGGAACCAGATTGAATGCACTGTTCGTGATACAGGAGTCGGAATAGCTAAAGAGGATATGCCAAAGCTCTTCAGCAAATTTGAGCAGTTCGGAAAGCCAAAAGTTACCAAAGAAAAAGGGACCGGGTTGGGACTTTCAATAGCCAAAGGTATAGTCGAAGAACATAAAGGAAAGATGTTTGTAAAAAGCGAACTTGGCAAAGGAACTGAATTTACATTCACACTGCCAAAAAATACCGATTGATCCTTATGAATTTCCGACAGTTTTGAAAATTCTCAATGTATATGACCGATTCGTCAAATGTCGATAATCGAAATTTCTAAACTTACGCACTTAAACACTTCTACACTCAAACACTTGTTCACTCCGTCATATAAGCAATCTCATCATACGGTGTTCTGTAGAGAGGTTGTTTGAGGCGCTTCTGGTCGAAGATGTGACCGATGATTCCGATCGAGCGGCCGATGACGAATAGGGCGTTCAGACAGCCAAGTTCGATGATCTCGTCGACCTCTTTCCTGGTAAAGAGGTCACAGCTCTTTAGAAGATCGACGAAGCATATGCCGATGCATCCATCGACATTCAAAATCAGATTTCCCTTTTTGGAAGTTGTCAGTGCTTCGACCTCTAAAGCATAATCGAGAAGCTCAGTTTTTGGAAAATGTTTTCTGCAGAATTTCTTGAGCTGTGTCACGCGCATGTCGGGGTTGGTGACGCTCTTCACAAGATGTCCGATGCCCGGGATGTTGATGCCCTTCACCTTCATATCCTTTACAAAATCGGCCGGCTTCATTTTTGATTCAATCGCACGTTTGAAATTTCTCGCGGCATCATCGATAGCACCTCCGAAACGAGGACCTATGGTAAGAAGTCCTGAGACGAGTGCAGAGATGACATCCTTGCCAGCCCTTGCCGTAACAATAGCGTTGTGCGCGCCGGAGACGGCTGGACCGTGATCTGCTGTAAGCACCAAAGCCAATTCCAGAAATTTTCTAGCATATTCGGGAAGTTCCTTTTTAAACCACAAAAGTCCGATCACGCCTCCAATGCCGATCTCGCTCTCGATTACTTTCGAAATCGGAACTTTGCTATATTCGAGTTCTTCCTTTCTGTCGTTTGATATCGTGGTGATAAATGTTGCCGGCTTTCTGATCTTTCCCTCTTTAACAGCCTGTGCATAGTCCATAGGGAAATTGGGGGAGACGTTATCCTCAACGGAACTTACTAGTCCCTGTTTAGTCAGTCTGGTAAAAACCTTCTTCACCTCTTCACCATAGTCGTCGAATGAGTTTGGTACGATAGCGCCGGCATCTTTTAAAGCCTTGTTCTTGGCTTCAGCCGTTTCTAAATCACTTCCCGCCTTAGCGCCGGCATGACCGAATTGAACACCAGCAGGAAACATTTTCGAACATGTTCCCGTCACCCAGATGACTAGCGGCTTGGTTATCCTTCCATCTTTGAGCGCATCGACTATTTTAAGTTCATCAGTTCCGCCGATCTCTCCCAACGCTGCTATCATCTTAACATCGTCGATCGCTTCGTATCTCATTATGTGCTCGATGAGCGTCGAACCCGGATAGGCATCCCCTCCGATTGCGATCCCTTCGTATAAACCGTCGCTGTTTCGGGCTATGATGTTATAGCATTCGTTCGACAAACCGCCCGACTTTGAAACAAAGCCGACCGA
The DNA here is from genome assembly GCA_043818055.1 of Pseudomonadota bacterium. Lineage (GTDB taxonomy): Bacteria > UBA10199 > UBA10199 > 2-02-FULL-44-16 > JBDRGF01 > JBDRGF01. The sequence continues at coordinate 4,235 of JBDRGF010000127.1, forward strand.
TCCGGGACGATGTAGTTTTGATTCGATGATGTTATCAATCGTGCCGGCGGTGTTTCCAACTTTAAAACAGCCGGCCTTTATGCCTCCAACCGTCGCCGGTCCTATGATCATCTTATCCTGTTCTTTGGCTGTTGCTGCGAGGATACGTGCCTTTCTCTCCGGAACACCCTCAGCTATGATGGCCACAGTCTTTATATTTGGATTGGCAAGGGCTTCCATGCTTGTAGGATACGCGCTTCTGAAAGATGAAAAATTCACAAGCACATCTGCTGATGTATGATTATCGCTTGCCTCTTTGAGCGTCCTGTACATAGGAATTAAAATTTCCTTCTGGCCATAGAATGCCTTATGAAACCCTTCACGCGTCGGATTGACGATGGCTGCCACCGATGGCGTCAACCTTCCACAGACAAAATCGAAATCAAGCATGCGCTGAATAGCGTTCTGCTGATAGCCATAAACGATCGATGTTGTATCCTTTGTAAAAAGTTCCGCCTTCATATAACCTCCGTAAAAAACCGTATCGCGTTAATCGTGATACGGATAACGTCCAAGGAAAATAATAAGATAAAACCTTTAACGTTTCACGAACAACGCTTCACGTTATTTAAGCGCCATCGAAACTATCTTCGTCATATGCGTCTCGGGGCCATAGACCTCTATAGGAACGCCAAGTGTCTCTCCTAGCTTTCTTATTTTCTGTAGCCCCTCCTGATAATTTGGGCCGCCTCGACGCACATAGATCTTAACCTTGTGTTCTATTAACTTGTCCTTAAATTCATTTAGTGCCTGAATTATACCTGTGAAGGTCTTTGCTACATCCGTGAAGTTAGCAATTCCACCGCCGATCAATAAAAATTTTCCCTTTGGATCCTTTTCACGCGTCATCAGATCCAAAACTGTCTTTGCATATTGATAGGTCTCTTCGGTTGTGGGATTGCCCGAATACTCCCCGTAATTTGCGAGTTCCTTTGAAAATCCGATATCGCAAACCGTGTCGGCATAGATGACGGAAGCCCCTCCACCAGCTACCATCGACCAGATTCTGCCTTTTGGATTTAGTATCGTGAGTTTCAATGAAGAGCCGCTCTTCTCATCGAGTCCCTTTATGAACTCTTCCTCTGGTGCATGAGATGTTCCAAATGATGCTGGAAAATCGATCTTTCCCCAGATTTGCGAGCATTCGAACTGGGCGGTGTCGTCGAGTTTTGCAACCATATCGAGAGGGACTATGTCATCACCCCAGAATGTGAAGGGGTTTATTTCGAGATAAGAAAAACCTGCGTTTGCATACATCTTATGAAGTCCCATGAGAAAGGAAATCACGTTATCCTTTCTGTTTCCAAGATTTTTAAGATGACTTTCAAAGTCGACCTTTTCAACGGGCTCCAAAATGGAAACTGGAATCTGTACGACCTGATCCCAGTTCTCTTCGACGTAGATTCCACCCTTTGTCGAAAAATAAATTATATCCCTCTCCCGCTCTGAACGAATAGCGACAAACCATTCATCATCTTCGGCATGTTTAAAAAATGGTTCAATGAGAAAGTGAGTGAGTGTTCCTTTTGTCTCACCGACTGTGACTTCCTGATTCATGCGCTCATAGGTCCAGTCCCACGCATCTTTCCAATTTGCATTGAGGCAGAGGAGTTTGTGTTTGCCGCGTTTTCCGAAGAGCTGATCCGGCTTAACTACGAGTTTTTCCTCCTCAAGCCATGGATGCGTTTTTACCAACTCTTTAGGGTCGGTATCCGGCGTGACAAGCGCTAGTTTGGGTTTGTCGCTTTTAAAAGCCTTTGTGTAGAGAGGAAGCTGTTCGAACAGAATCCTCTTTGCGTCGTATTCTCTGATACCTCGTTGGGCCATATTTCCTCCGGAAGTTTACAGTTTACAGCTAGCAAAAATAATTTCTTATAACTGTGAACTGATAACTGTAAACTTTTTTACAATCTCTGCGCGACCTCATCAATAAATTCCTCGGTGTTCACATGTTTGTTTGTCGAAGGTGTTAGCAGGGGGGAGAGATCCTTCGTGACTATGTTGTTTTCTATACAATCAATAACTGCTCTTTCAAGCTTGTCAGCGAATTCCACGACTTTAGGCGTATCGTCCAGTTCGCCGCGCTTTTTGATGGCGCCGCTCCAGGCGAAGATCGAAGCTACGGAATTTGTGCTTGTGGCATTTCCCTTCAGATGTTCGTAATAGTGGCGACGGACAGTGCCGTGGGCCGCTTCATATTCGAATTTGCCGTCGGGGGATACGAGTACCGATGTCATCATGCCTAAGCTTCCGAATCCAGCTGCGACCATATCCGAGAAGACATCTCCATCGTAATTCTTGCACGCCCACAGGATACCACCTTCGTGTTTCATGATCTGCGCGACCGCGTCGTCAATCAACAGATAACGATAGCTGATGCCTGCCTCGTCCATCTCTTTTTTACGGCTTTCAACCTCTTTGCCGAAGACATCCTTGAAATGAGCATGATATTTCTTGCTGATAGTATCTTTCGCGCCAAACCAGAGATTCACTTTTTCAGAGAGGGCATAATTTACGCAGGCCTTTGCAAATGAGCGGATGGATTTGTCGGTGTTGTGAATTCCCATGACTATTCCATCCCCTTTGAACTCGTGGATGGTCATTCGAATTTCCTGATCGCCGCTCGTTGGCGTAAAGAGTATCTCGGCCTTGCCGGGCTGAGTTACGACCATCTCGACGCTCTTATATAGATCGCCATATGCGTGACGGCCGATGGTGATCGGCTTCTTCCAGCTGCGGACAGCGGGAACGATATTTTTTACCATGATCGGTTTTCTGAATACCGTGCCATCCAATATCGCACGGATAGTGCCATTAGGGGATTTCCATTGTTGTTTTAGATTATACTCCTTCACGCGATCGGCGTCGGGAGTAATCGTAGCGCATTTCACTCCTACGCCATGTTCCTGAATTGCATGAGCCGCGTCGCTAGTGATCTGATCATCTGTCGCGTCTCGTTTTGTGACGCTCAAATCGAAATACTTTAGATCGACATCGAGGTGGGGAAGGATCAACTTTTGTTTGATCATCTCCCAGATGATCCGGGTCATCTCATCGCCATCCATCTCGACAATCGGGTTTTTAACCTTGATCTTTGACATGAAAATTCCTCCAATTTTTAGAGCGTATAGCGGGTAGCGTATAGAAAAACCTATGCGCTCTACGCTATCCGCTATTCTACCGTGTAGTTGAGCAACCCTCCAGAGAGCACAATCTTCTTCTGCCTGTCGGAGAGTTGATATTCACACTCAATTGTCTCGCCTGATCTTTCATTCTTAATCTGCACAAGCTTTCCTTCAGCTATCAAACTCTTCCAGTCTGACGAACTCAACTTGTCGCCCTGTTCCACCTTCTCATAGTCGGCTGCATTTTTGAAAGTGAGCGGCAGTATACCGAAGTTGATCAGGTTTGCGGCATGAATCCTTTCAAATGATTTTGCCACAACGGCCTTCACCCCCAGATACATCGGGCAGAGTGCGGCGTGTTCGCGGCTAGAACCCTGTCCATAAGATTCTCCGGCCACTATTATATTCTGTTTGTTGTTCTTTTTATTCTCCATGCAGCGTTTTGGAAATGTGCTATCGACATTTTCGAAGACGAATTCAGAATATTTAGGCACATTCGAACGATATTTGAGCCTTGCGCCAGCTGGCATGATGTGGTCGGTCGTGATCTTATCGCCGACCTTTATCATAACCTCTCCTGTCAAAGCATCTGCCATCGCAGAGTTTCTCGGAGGTTCGCCGATATTTGGACCGCGTTCAATCTCAACCGGGCCTTTGACATCCTTTGGAAAGATGAACATAGAATCATCTATGAAAAAATGCTTGAGCATTTTGAACTTCGGATATTCCATTCCCAGCTCTCTCGGATCAGTTATCTCTCCTTTGATTGCAGCCGCTGCTGCGACTTCAACGCTTGTGAGATAAACATCGGCATCTTTCGTTCCGCTTCGCCCCTCAAAATTTCTGTTCGATGTTCTGATGGAAACTCCTTTGGACTTCGGAGAGAAGCTGTTGCCGATGCAAAAGCCGCAAGTGCTCTCCAAAAGCCGCGCGCCGCTGCTGAGCATCGTGAGTAAAGCGCTCTCCTTTGTAATCATCTGCAGCACCTGTCTGGAGCCGGGAGCGACTCCAAGGCTGACATCCGGATGAACCTTTTTGTCCTTCAGAATTTCAGCGGCCGTCATCATATCCTTGAACGACGAGTTGGTGCATGAGCCTATGCAGACCTGATCGACTTTAAGCCCTTTTAGTTCCGAGATCTTTTTTACATTGCCGGGGCTGTGTGGCGTTGCTGCCATAGGTTCTATAGTGCTAAGATCGAGATCGATCACACGGTCGTATTCCGCGTCGGCATCGGCCTTGACCTCGACCCAGTCATCCTCTCTCCCCTGAGCCTTTAGAAAATCCTTTGTAATATGATCCGATGGAAAGATCGATGTAGTCACCCCCATCTCGGCGCCCATGTTGGTTATCGTCGCGCGTTCCGGCACGGAAAGGGTGACAACGCCGGGACCTGCATATTCGATTATCACACCGACATTCCCCTTGGTGGTTAGCATCTCGAGCATTTTTAAGACTACATCTTTGGCCGATATCCAGTCATTCAGCTTTCCGGTGAGGTTGACCTTATAGACCTTCGGCGCTGTGAGGTAAAAATTGCCGCCGCCCATTGCAACCGCTACATCGAGGCCACCAGCGCCGATGGCTATCTGTCCGATGCCGCCTCCTGTTGGGGTGTGGCTATCGCTTCCAAGCAGCGTAGTACCCGGCTTTCCAAAGCGCTCCAGATGCACCTGATGGCATATGCCGTTGCCCGCGCGTGAAAAGATTATTCCATATTTTGCCGCAACCGATTGCAGATAGCGATGGTCATCGGAGTTTTCAAACCCGACCTGAATGGTGTTGTGATCGACGTAAGACACTGAAATGTCTGTTTTTATTTCGGTAAGGCCCAGCGCTTCGAATTGAAGATATGCCATGGTGCCGGTCGCATCCTGTGTTAGCGTCTGATCGATGCGTATTCCAACTTCGCTTCCCGCCTTGAGCTTACCCTCTTTTAGATGGGCATCTAGAAGCTTCATCACAATATTCTTACCCATGGACCCCCCTACTGTGACAGTTTATTTATAATATTTCCACTAGTGAAACTCACCCCTGATGTGAATTGTCAATCCACGCTCAGGGGTTAGTTTGTTAGGCCTACTCATATTATCATCTGCATTTTTTGTCTATACCTTTTGTTGATGTGGTGTGAATATGTGGAAAATTGAAAAAGTCTAGACCTGATTTTTTACAGCTCTTGTGGAAAATGTGGGCTATTTCTTATCTATGTCGTCTGCGGCGTTTTGAGCGGGAGGACTTCTTCTTTTCCTCTTTTTTCTCTTCTTTTATTTTCTCTTTCTGTTCTTTGGAGGGAAAGACGCCCAGAATGCTTTGAGGTTCCTGAAAATGCGGTAGAGATTTAACGACGTTTTGTACTATGCTGGGAGTTATGAATATTAACAGCTCTGTTCTGTTATTTATGCTCGTCTTGCTTTTGAAGAGATTTCCTATGATCGGAATCTTGTAGAGTCCCGGCACGCCCTTCACCGACTTTGCATCCCTCACCCTGAAAAGACCGCCGATGATGGTCGTGTCGCCATCTTTCAACAAGACAGTTGTTGTAGCAGTGCTGTCTATGACTGCCGGAATGCCCTGTATCGCTCTTGAAAAATCGGCCTCCGACTCTGTAGCTGCTATTGTAAGTTTTACCAAACCACCTGTTGTAATCTGAGGTGTCACTTTGAGTTCTATGCCAGTATCGATCTCCTGAAGCGTGCCTGATGACCCTACAGCTGTGCCTGCTGATGTACCACCACCTCCTCCACCGCCAGTCCCGATTGTCACATCGCCGCTTGTGCGGACATAGAACTTCACACCGCTTCGGATCGAAGCCTGCTGGTTATTCAGCGTGACTATCGATGGTCTCGAGAGAATATCGATCTCACCCTTCTGCTCAGCGGCGGAGAGCTGAAAATCTGTCAGGATTCCTCTGAAGCTTCCCAAAATCAGTCCAAGACCTCCCAGAGGAGGACCGCTGTTGAGGCTAGTAGCAGGCGCATTTAAAATAAGGGCTCTTCCGCTGTCAGCAGTGCCGACCGCGGTCAGCCCAGCTGTCTGTACGGTGCCGCCTGTTTTTGTGACACCCCACTGAATGCCGAGACTTCGCACAAAGTCTGATGAGGCATCTATGATTTTTGCCTCTATCAATACCTGCGGTTCTTTTTTGTCCAGATTGTCTATCATGAATATGATATTATCGAGAGCCACTTTAGAATCCCTCACATGGATCGAGTTCGTCCTCTCATCTGCGATCGCAGATCCCCTTTCAGAGATCAGGGACTGAACATGCGGGAGTATTTCGTTTGCCTTTGCATATTTGAGATAGAAGGGCTCGGTGATCAGATCCTCACCCAAACTCATCAACTCTTTTCTCGGCATGACCTGCATGATATTTTTTTCAGTCACGATACCAAAACCGTGTGTCTTTAAAATGGCGTCCATGGCATCTTTAATATAGATATTCTTAAATCTCGCATTGACCTTCGCATTGACACCGTCGGGGACAACTATATTTCTTCCCTCCATCTGAGCAAGCAGCCTCACCGCACCGCTCAAATCCGCATTCTTGAACTCGATGTTGTATTGTTTTTCGGCAGAGGCCCCAATTTCTGTCAGAAATAAAAGTGACAAAAAGAAAAGAGAAATAGATAAGAACAAAACATTTCGCATTTTTATTTTACAGTTATTTTTCATAGAGAAAAAAATTATTTACCGCTCTGTTCAACATTTCTGAGCGGCACGCTAAAAAAACCATTCTCATTTTTAAATATGACCCTGTTCTCTTCTATCTCAACCACCTCATTGAATCCTATGCTCTCGCCCTCTCTCACCACCTGATTATTGACGAGAGCTGCTGAATCATCTTTGCTATAGACGATTCCTGTGAGAGCGAGTTCGTTAACAGCGACATCGTCAACCGGTTGAACAAAGGGATTGTTTCTCCATATCATCTTGTCTCCTGTTATCTCCTCAAAACCCTGAGTGTTTAAACCGGAAAGCGGTTTCCCCTGAGCTTCTTGAGCATTGAGATTGAAGGAGGCAAAAAGGCAGATGATCACAACGATAATTTTCAAGAGAGCGTTATATGACAACCTATTGCTCATAATCTGGCACCCCTTATTGTTTCCACCCATAAACCGTCATATCAGCATTTACATCGACCCTTCCAAAACCATCCTTTGAAGATACTACATCAAGGCTCTCTGTAATCAACAGGAGCGGAAGTTGTTCGATTTTATCAAAATATCCTGCTATTGAAAAGAAAGAACCGTTCAAAGATAATTTGATCTTCTTCACCATAATGCCATCTTGTGGTTTCGATTCGTCAAAATCGAAGGCAGTTACCTTTACATCTCCCAAAATTGAAGGACTAGTGAAATCCCTGAGCAGAACGACTTCGGGGGAGTTTGCAATCCTTCTCGCCCAGGAGGAATATTTTTCTCTCATATCTTTGCTGCCATTCCATTTCGATACTGATTCCTCGGCTGCAGCCTCTGATAGCGATTTTTTTAGTTCATTCTGTTCTGTGGTAACGTCGGTAAGACTGGTTTTGACTAAGGAGAGCGCCTTGCCGCTTGGAACGAGACACGATCTCAAAAAGACAACCAACAAAAGAAATATCACAATGAAGAATATTATCCTCTCCTTCTTTGTTGGTACTGAGTTCCAATCAACCTTTGTAACTTCAAGCTTCATATTTTAAACGCCCGGTTTAGTTTTAGAATCGTTTTGCAAATGCTTTATTGAACATTCGATATCGTAATCGAGCCTCACCTTTCCATCCTTTTCCACAGTATCCGATTTAACGAGTTTGACATTGGCAAACAAAGGACTCTTGTCCAGCACATCCAGAAGGTTTGCCAGTGAGCTTTGATCGATGGTCTGTCCGGTTGCCTTCATCTTAGGATTCTTACCGTCGGTTGCGCTCAGTGAGTTTAACCAAACTCTCTGAGGCAGGTTATCTGAAAGGGTGTTCAACACCTTCGACCAGAGTATGCGTTGATCGAAGTCCTTGAAGATATCCTCTTTATTCCCCCTTTTATTGACATCGATACCGCTCTCCGTAGCCTTCCTCTTCAATTCGTAATTCAGTGTTTCATTTTTAACGACATCGCCCTGAAGGAGGGATAATCTCAATTTTTGAACTATCCCGAATAGCAGCATCAGGGAGATGCACCCGCCCGCGATGACCAACATCATCCTCCGGTCGAGCTTGAACTCTCTGATGTTGACAATCTCCATCAGTTGACTCTTGAGATCTTTATGTTCCGCAAAGTTTATGTGCATAAAATAATCAAAAGCGCATGTAGCATGTAGTATGTGGCATGTGGGCAAAAATTTGCTTGAAGGGTTTTTTACTACATACTACATGCCACATGCTACATACGCCTTTCTCTTTTCAATCCACTGCCAATCCACATGCTACTGCAAACAACGCCTTGCTATTCTTTAACATCTCCATGTCTGAACTCTTCACATTTATTTTTTTAAAGGGATTAAATATTTCAACTGGAACATTCAAATTTTTATTCAAAAATTCTTTCAGCTCTGTGTAATAAGCACCTCCGCCACATAGGCTTATCTCGCTTATGTTTTTCTTGCCAAACATTTGGGTGAAACCATCGAGAGATCTTTGTACTTCAAGGGCGAAACGGGAGTAGAAGTGAGAGATGGTGTTCTTTAAAACGGAGTTCTGTTGTTCACTCAATTCGTGTTTGACGGCACCGCCGACACCAAAATATGAATCCTTTATCTCACCCGCTTTTTCGCTATCGGTGCCTATGTCCCTTGCGATCTGAGCTATCAGATTACTGTCAGCGCTCCCGGCAAGCGGTCTTGAAAATAAAAAACCTCTCTTTCCCATCACCACAAAAAGCGCATGGAAACTTCCGATATCAATAATGATATTGTAATCCTCTCTTGAAACTCCACTGCAATTGTCAAAGATCGAAGCTATCGCCGAGGCGTTTGGTTCAATTATCTTTGGATAGGCGAGCCCGATCTCTTTTGTAAAGTCAACACATGCCTTTATAGCATCGCGTTTTATGGCGAAGACGATCAGTGGTATCTTATCGCTCAATTTCAAATCTTCGGTGTTTATCCTCGTATATCTGAATTCGTAATCTTCGACACTCCCTGCTACAAATTTTCTACACCCCCATTTGACCGCCTCGTTCAATTCAGCGTCTGGCATCTGGGGAAGGTCGAGCCGCCTGATCCTGAGCGATGGATTTTCAATGTTGATGCGCACATCCTTGGTTTTAATGCCGGCCTCTTTTATAAATTTCGCAATCTGTTCTTTTTTTTCATCGCATGAAAGAAATCCAAAAGCTGTGAGCTTATATCCATTGATCCCTGTCTCGAGACAGACGACCTTTAAATTTTTAGTCCCTATGTCGATGCCGATTGTGGTTTTAAACATATAAAAACCGTCGTTCGTGAAGCGTAAAGCGTGCAACGTAAAACGCAAAAAAATATTCACGCGCTTCACGCTTCACGGGCGGACGCTTCACGTTCTTTCACTTTCCCGTCAATCCCTTAACCCTCTCGGTCACCATGGTGAACAATTCATCATCCTTTTTGGGGTAGGTGTCGAGAAAGAGGCGATAGTATTTTACCGCTACACCGATATCTCCCAGCTGTTCATTCATGACTGCGAGATTGAAATATGGATCCGGGAGCGTGCTATTTATAGCGATTGCCTTCTCTAAATAATTTTGTGCCTCTTCATTTTCACCGATCTGAGATTTTAAAAGGCCAAAATTGTTTAAACAGATGGCGCAATTGCTGTCGAGCGATAACGCTTTTTCGTATTCGGACGCAGCGTTGTCAAAGAGCCCCTTTTTAAAATAGATGAGCCCAAGGCTGCTATGAAGCATCGCATTCCCCGGTTGCTTCGATATGGCCTGTTGAAAAAGAGTTATCGCCAAGTCCATGTTTCCAACGTTGTAAGCCGATGTCGCACCTTGCAGATCTTCTGTGATATCGACTTTTGGAGGTTCGGGCGATTTTTCCTCTGTCGCTACAGCCTTAATCTCCTCTTTAGCCTCTGTCGCAACTTCATTCCCACTATACATCGTCCTCCAGAGAATTACGCCGACAGCTATGATAAAAACAAGCGCGCTGAGCAGGATCAGTTTTTTCTTTCCTTTTGGGTTTAGCTCTAACGCTTCAAGTGCTTTGAGGGTTTTTATATCCTTTTCTTTTTTATTGTTACTCTCTCCATGGAAAAATCCGCTCGTCATCCCGGGCTTTTGCGCGATCAATGGAGAGGGGCTGCTCACAGGTACTTTAGGCTCAAGTGGCGGTTTTTTAAAAATTTGAGGCTTTGGTTGTATCTCGTTCACAACACCAGCTACCTTTGGTTCTGCCTCTCTCTTTGCCCCTCCCCCTTGAGGGGGGAGGGTGGGTGGGGGTGAAATTTTTTCAACTGGCTTGTCAGGTGAAGATGGAGCCGGAGCCGGAACTTTTTTTTCCTCAGGCGCCTCTTTTTCTTTATTATCCTTCAGGGCTTTTAATATTATCGACATTCCATGAACCCCTTAACTGTTCAACCAGCTAAAAATGCGCTTCACAGTTCCAGTAAAAATTCCCGCGCCACTAAAACCCGATCTGCCTTCAATCTCAGAGATAGCTTCATCGACCATATCCCTAGTCACCACATATTCCCTCGAGACATATGCCGCCAACAGACTTCTGTCGCAGAGTTTATTGATCTCGCGCGGTACCCCCTTCGTATATTCATACACGGCTCTCAGTGCCTTGCCGTCGAAATGAACTGAGTTTCCTCCACTGCTTGCGATAGTCAGCCGATGGAGAATGTAGTTCACAGTTTCAACCAGCTTCAGTGAGCATAAAAAATTTCTGATTGCGATACGCTGGTTGAGCTGTCTCAATTGTGATAACCTCAATTTTGCTTCAAGCTCCTTTTGACCGATGAAAACGATTTGTAAGAGTTTTTCCTGTTCCGTTTCGAGGTTGGAGAGCATGCGGAGCATCTCGAATGCCTCGACTGATAGATGCTGAGCTTCATCGATGACGATGACGGCATTCTTTTTTTGTTTGAGGCGCTTGAGAAGAAAATCGTTCAGCGCATCGATATGAGCCTTGACGCTCTGAGTTGAATTTATCTTATTTCCAAAGTCATCGTTGACCGCCTCCAACAGTTCCTGAACCGAGAGCATAGGGTTGAAGATGACGGAGGTATCGACCTCTTTGCCAAGCCTCCCCAGGAGCGCTCTGCAGATCGTCGTCTTTCCGGTGCCTATATCGCCGATGAGCGCTATGAATCCCTTCCGGTTGTTGATTCCGTACATGAGGGCTTCGATCGCCTCCTCGTGCTGATGGGAGAGAAAGAGAAAGGCCGGATCGGGCGTATTATTAAAAGGTTCTTTATGAAAATTAAAAAAGTCGAGATACATGATTCCCCTCGCTCAGGTAGGGGCAACCCCCTGTGGTTGCCCTTTTACGGGCGGCCACGGGGGGCCGCCCCTACAAAGCTCTTAAGGCCCAAACATACCACAATTTCAGAACATGAAAAAGGAAATTATTTATCGGGAAGTCGTTAAAGAACTTTGATTTCAAGGGGATGGAGAAGAGAGAATCATCCGTCAGGCGGTGTGAAGTTGCCTGTCGATTTTGTCGATCCATCACTCATTATGAAGGTGATGTTGAACGTGCGCCCGCTCATATCGGAGTTGAAACGAATACGGGTTATCGGGCGAGTTTGCGATGCTGAAAGGGTCACATTAGAGATGTTCAGATTTGATCCTGAACTTGCGCTGCCAGTCCAGACGTTAGAGTTGGAGACACGTATAACACTGAGTGTACGGGATGGTGATGTCGGTGTCCAGCTGACTATAACCCTGTCCCAGGTGATCGTTGATGATCCAGTGTTGGTTATTGTTATTCCTCGCAAATCCTTATCGCTCCCCCCCCCAATGTTTGCACCAGAGATGTCAACCGAAAGAAAATCGGCCTGTGTTGAGGAGGTGGGTGTAAATGTAACAGATTTAGTCGTGCCATCCGACATCGTAAATTCCAATGTGAATTCTAATCCAGGTGTAATCGTATTATTAAAACCCAGACTGGTGATATCCCTGGCGCCATCCCCATCTCTCAAATAAATTCCGTTATCACCAAAGGAGACGAGCGTCCCACTGGAGGCATTGCTCGAATAGGTGTTGGAACCATCTGTATCCTCAATAATGCTCTGTTGTAGGCGCCTGCCGCCTTCACCGCTCCACGACATGGTGAGGCCGGTCATGCCGATATCCGCTGCACAGGTGTTTTCTATGGTAAGGCCGAGGATGTTCGTGCCGCTTGCTACAGCAGAACTTGTATCGATGGTTAAACAGTTCTGTTGACTGGCATTGAAGAGATCGAGCGATGTCGCTTTAGATGTGCCATCGACAAATGTCCATATGATCGAATAGTTGCGTCCCAGCATATCTGCGTCAAACGCAAAGTAATTTGCTGTATAGGTCGATGAAGCCGCGTAGAGGTCGTTGCTAATATCTATTAGCACACCGCTTCCTGCAGAACCGCCATAAATATTCGTCCCATCTATTCTAACAGTGTTCAGATTGCTTGATGGCGATGTAGGCGTCCAGCTGACTGTCATCTTGTCAAGAATGATAGCTTCAGCACATGTGTTTTGGACTGTAGTCCCTGTCAATTGGCTCCAAAGGCTGCTATTCCATGTGAGCCTTGCACTTCCCGTATTCCATTGAAAACATGCAGCCTGATTATCGGCCAGAAAATTCACATCGACAACCTTTTCGTAATCGGAGCCATCATATGTGTAATGAAAGTGGAGTGTAAAATTGTGATCAGACATGTTCGTACTCCACCTGATGTCTGTTATATTATGAGCTGCAAAATCGTTGATGGTGTAATTGTTTGAAAAATTGACGCTTCCACCGGATGCGGCTGACCCTGAAAATTCGGTAGGGTTACCTGCTATCCTGACGCGGACTAAACCCTCGCCAAGATCGGGCTCCCATGTCGTTCCTGACATTGCTGTGATAGTGAGAGGAAGAGAGCAGCTCGCATCCCTGCTCAGGGTTAAACCCTCCAACTCCCTGTTCGAAATGCCGGCACCAGTGGTATCGACATTCAGGCAATCGCCTGATGGAGGATTTGGATCGTTGATCTCAACTAAACTCCTCGCGTTCTGCTCAGCAGATGAAACATTAATTTTTCCAGCCGTCCTTGTGATATTGACAGTCTCGCCGGAGAACTCTCTCGAAACTGAACTCCCCGACCAGCCATCGGTGATAATCTGCCCGAGCGCAAATTCCATGCCGAACTGAGATGAATAAAAGGCCTGATCCCCTGTGACCTGCTGGATTCTCAACTGCTGATTGTATGATGAAAAATATGCGATGCCGAGACCCAAAGCGCCAAGCACAAATACAGCGATAATGGCAGCGATGACGGCAAAACCGGGCGCGCTATGTGCTATGCGCCATGCGTTGTGCGTTGAATGGGCTTTTCTGTTCAGCGTAGTTTCTAGAAAAAGTATTTTAAAAAATAACCTCATAATTTTTAATCTCAAGGCGCAAAGCTCACAACGCATAGCTCATAGCGCACTTATTGAAATCCTGCATACGCGCTTGAAAATGGGCGGGGGAAGATCTGATTCCTCACACGCACAGCGCCGTAGCCGGTTCCTGCGCCGACAACCAGCTCAAAACCGATTCTTCTTATATCTGCCTGAGATCCTGCTGTGTTTCCATCCTGATTCAGATATGTGAAGGCGAGAGAGGAAATTCCGCTCGCCAATACGACGCCGCTCCTCTCGAGGTTTGTCCCGTTCAATGAATAGTTGATATTATTTTCAGTAGGAAGATCGAACTGAACGACAGATGCCGTCCATGTATCGATTGAAGCGGTCGCAGGGATGAGTAAAATTTCAGCCCCCATCCTCTCCATGGCAAGGCGCGCCTGGGCTAGAGCAGCCTTTTGTCTCACCGCTAACGCGTATTGCCTGACACCTGATGAAATCACAGGACCAAGGAGTCCGGCAAGAATGCCGACGACAGCGATCGCCAGCACCATCTCGACGATGGTGAAACCAGAAAAGCCGTGAAGCTTTGAATACTCGTTTTTTCTTTTTATTAACTTAAACACTTCTACACTCCTACACTTAAACACTGCTTTTATGGCATTACATATTCCGCAATCAACGTCTCGAGCTTTACGCTCTCGGTTGCGCCACTCCAGCTCACAACAGTTGTAACCCTTGCATATCCGGAGCCTGGCGCTGGATCCAGAAAATCATCGGTGCTGTTATCGTCATCAGGGTCAACTTCCAGTATAGTCACGTTTCTTGTGTATGCGCTGAAATTTCCGGGGAGCTGTCCATCGGAGTAACCCCCGGCGTTTGCAATCACGTAGGCGTATCCCTTGTTTGCCCTATCTGCTATAACTTGTTCGAGTTTCTCCTTTGCAAGATTCGAGGCGACGACTGTTTCGTTAGCGACAAGTGAAGATCTCGCTCCGCCGCTGAAGACAAACATAATACCAATAAGCCCCACACCGACGATCGCAAGCGCGAGTATGGCTTCGAGGAGGGAAAGACCGGAAACGCCGTGAAACGCTTGCCCCGTCGAATGACTTGGGGTGAAGCGTGAAGCGCTTGCCCCGCCGAATGGCTTGGGGTGAAGCGTTGAGAACCTGTTTTTTATTAACTTAAACACTTCTAAACTTCTACACTTAAACACTGTTTTTAACTTAAACACTTCTACACTCCTACATTTATTGTATCGCCACCCGCCCTGTGACGGCGGTTACGGAGATTGTTTTGGTCAGCGAGCCGTCGGTGATCTGGACGCTGCCCCCACCTCCTGTAGTGGGAGCACCCAGTGAATTGAATTCGACGGTGTAATCGCCGCCTGTTATCGAAACACCGGGCCATTTTGGAAAGGTCTCTATCAGATTTTCTTTATCGAGAGGGCTTTGTACCGGAGTTCCGACTGTAGTTTCATAGACCGTATATCTGTCATTAGCGTCATCGAAAAAGACGCCAAACGTCGTACCCCGCTTTGTCATCGCGAGGCTTCTCGCATGTTCGATATCCGAGCGCACCTTCTCCGAGGCTATCACTACATATGACTCTTTGATATTGTATATTTTACTGATTGCAGCAACAGCGAGAATGCCGATGAGCGCAATTACAAGTACGAGCTCGATGAGGGTAAAGCCGAAAATGCCGTGAAGCGTGAAGCGTGAAGCGTGAAGCGTCGAGCGCCTGTTCTTCCTTTTTACTGACTTAAACACTTCTACACTCCTACACTGCTTTTATCATCCACAAGTTGCTGCGACATATGCGAATGTTCCACTCGCGGTGCTGTATTGATAGTATGAGTTGTCTCCGCCGTCGGTGTACTGATAGCAATCGGCGTCCACCTTGGTCCAACCTCTTGTAACTCCACCTTTGACGATTGTGCTGAAGCACTGATTCGCCTGAGAACATGCCGTTGCGTCGGCAACAGCATCGAGGGTTGCCGGATATGACTCGGCATTTCCTTGCGAAATCTGTGATGCAGCATATAGGGATAGACCTGTCTGCACCGCGCCTACGACTGCGTCGCGCGCATTGGTCCTCGCGGTTGTAAGACTGATGTTGAAGATGTTGGGAAGTGCTGCGACAGCCAATATTCCCAAGAGTGCGATCACTAAAACAAGTTCGATCAATGTAAAACCCTTTGTGCTTCTGAGATTCATAAAATTCCTCCTTAAACTTAAAAAATTATTATTATTACCATTCGACATATTCTTTTGTAGTTGAATTAATCCATCCATTTATCGGACTATATACATATGGGTGGCCAAATGGATCTTTCACGGCACCTTGTTTTCTCATCCTCTCCGGAAGATAATATTCGCTTCCACCTATCATCTTGTGTTTAGCAGTCTCAAGCTCAGTGAAATCATTTGGCGCCCGCGCGTTGTAAAGATAAAACGTGGCAACAGCAAAGCGAAGCGTTCTGAGTTCGTAGATCAGTGATAGTTCTTTAAAACGGTTGAGATTTCCAATGATGAGAGACCCATAGACTACAGCCAGTATGAATATGATTCCCAAAGAGACCAGCCAGTCGTATTTATATCTTCGGATTGACAATGACATCTTTTCCCCCCCAGCTTTATGATCACCAGCCTTCATATCCGGGCGTGATTGACCAGATATTTCCCGTTTTTGGATCGTAGTCAATTTTATTTCCAAATGAATCTATCGGATAATTTTCCTTATCAACCCTGATCCCAGTTAAATAATAACCCTGTTTTTGACCTATCGTGTATTGTTGTGTTGTCAGAGTTTTTAAATCAGGTGGTAATGTGCTGTTGAGCGTAAAATAGAGTTCAGCACCTGTTCTCACTGCTCTTAATTCAGCGATGAGTGCGAGTTCTTTTGTAGCGTTATCGTTTTTATGAACCCTGTAGCCGAGAAATGCTGCGGCGATCGCTATGAGAACAATGACAATAGCGATTTGAATCTTTCTATTTCTCATCTGGAATCCCCCTTCTAATGTGCGGGCGGTTCGCGAACCGCGCCCCTACTACTTACTTTCCTAATATCACTCCTGAGACCTTCCACATCGGCAGGAATATCGCAAGGGCAAGTCCGCCCACCATAACAAAAATTCCGATCAGTAGCAAGGGCTCAATGAGAGTTGTCAGCTGATCCAGAAGATCACTTGTCTCTTCATCGTAAAAAACTGCAGTCGATTCTAACATGTCGTCGAGCGTTCCTGATTTTTCGCCGACCAGGACCGATTCCACCATCAGCGATGTGAAATATTTTCTTCCTCTCATAGCGTCGGCCATGGAGGATCCCCTCTCGACCAAACTTTTAACCTCTTCAACTTCTATGCGATAAGCCTGATTGCCGATGGTGTTGGCGACTATCGTCAGTGATCTGAATATCGGCAGGCCGCTTTTATATAATGATGACACGAGATGTCCGAACCTTGCGTTGGAGACCATCATGTTGAGTTTTCCAAAGACCGGCAATTTGAATTTGAACTGGTCAAGAAGGAGTCTACCAGGTCCCTTCGATGTAAATCTTTTAAAAGAAACATATCCGCCTATGCCGATGACAAGGCCGATATACCAATAATTCACAATGAAATTGCTTATAGCTGTCATGATCAGGGTTGGAAGGGGAAGCTCGGCGCCGTAGCCTGAATAAAATTCTCTAAATGCCGGAACAACAAAGACCATCATCAGAATGAAAACGGCCACGAAGACGGTCAAAACAATTTTTGGGTAGAGTGTCGCAGACTTTACGTTCGCGTTTATTCGGTGCTCTTTTTTTAGCATCTCGGCTAGTTCAAAAAGATTCTTATCCAGTGTTCCTGCCTGCTCGCCAACATTGAGCATGTTCACATAGAGCTCACTGAAGAAATGCGGTTGTTTGCTGAAGCTGTCCGATAGAGAGAGACCGCTCGAGACATCCTGTTTGATATTGGCAAGGGCTTTTTTAAGGTCAGTGCTAGTGGCCTGATCAGAGAGTGTAGACAATATCTTATCCATGGGAACGCCGGCTTTGAAAAGTGCTGCAAACTGTCTGGTCAATCCGATGAGCTCTCTCGATTTCAACTTTCCCTGGAACTGTAGAAATTTTGGAAGGTGTAATTCGAGGCTCCCCCCCCTCACATCGACTGGAAAGAGATCCTGCTCGGAGAGTTTTAGCTTGGCCTCTGCAATATCCTCAGCCTCGATCTCTCCGGTGATAAGCCGGCCGGAATCGTCGCGGGCCTTATAGGAAAAAAGCTTCATACTTTTTTATTCTTCCAGAATTCTCAACACTTCGTCGGCTGTTGTGATTCCAGCCTTAACCTTTTCAATTCCATCTTCGAGCATGCTATGAAAATCTGTTTTCTCCACCTTTTCCCTGATAACGGCCTCGGTGACATTTTTTTCTATGGAGCTTCTTATATCATCATTGATATCCAGAATCTCAAAAAGGCCAACGCGTCCATAGTAGCCGGTCTTATGGCATTTTTTACAGCCTTGTCCTTTATAGGATTTAAAGTTGTTATGCTTTTCTGAAACATATTTCAGTATTTCCCGCGATGGCTCGATCTCGATCTTGCAATCCTGACAGATTCTTCGTGCAAGCCTCTGGGCCATGACACCAATGATGCCCGTAGAGATCAGGTATGGTTCAATTCCTAAATCCTTGAGCCTCACGATCGCCCCGATAGAGCTGTTTGTGTGGAGAGTTGAAAAGACTAAGTGTCCGGTCATAGCAGCCTGCAAAGCGAGTTCCGCCGTTTCATGGTCGCGAATCTCTCCGACCATTATCACATCGGGATCCTGTCGCAGCATCGATCTTAAAGAGGAAGCAAATGTCATACCCGCCTTCACATTCACCTGTTGTTGGTCGATACCTATTATTTCGTGCTCGATAGGATCTTCCACGGAAAGGATATGCTTGTCCCTTGAGTTTATCTGCATGAGAGCCCCATAAAGGGTGGTACTCTTTCCTGAGCCGGTAGGGCCGGTGACGAGAAAAATGCCATGTGGTTTCTTGATCAGAGTTTCAAATTTTTTCATGTCATCTTTGACAAAGCCCATATCTTCGAGCTTTAGCAACTGATCCTTGCTCAGGAGACGTATGGCGACAGCCTCTCCAAACATCGTAGGATAGGTCGCGATTCTCATGTCGAGCTCTTTCCCCTGAATCCGAACCCTGATCCTTCCATCCTGAGGCAGACGACGCTCAGCGACATCCATATTGCCCATGATCTTCACGCGGGATACGATAGGAAGGTGCATCTCCTTTGGCAGCGATTGGATATCCTCAAGTATTCCATCTATTCTGAACCTTATCCTCAACGAACTTCTGCTCGGTTCAAGATGTATGTCGCTCGCCCTGTCTTCAAACGCCCTTGAGATGACATTGTTGACAGTCGTCACTATCTTTTCTCCCGAAGCTGCTTTTTGCAGATTTTCTACCGGAGCATCATCTGTTGGCTCGTTGTCCAAAGATCCTACTATTTCAACCTTTGGAGCGGCATCTGCTTCGGTCAGGCTGATTCCCCTGTAGTTTTCTCTGATAGCCCTGTCTATATCAGTCGCTAATGCAAAAATTGGGGTTACCTCGCATCCGATCGCTGCGCGTATATCATCCAATGCTGTGAGATCGAGAGGATTGGCCATTGCGATAGTCACCTTATCTTCGATTTTAAAAAGGGGAATAGCACTATGGCTCTTTGCAACTGATAAGGGTAGGAGGCCTACAACATCGACATCTGCCTTGTATTTGGAGAGCGAGACAAAGGATGTGTTCATCCTTTTGGAGATGATCTTCAGGAGCTCATCTTCGCTCACAAGATTCTCGCTGATCAAAACCTCTTCCAGCGGACGCCCTGTAGATTTATGAATCTCTCTGGCCTTATTTAACTCCTCAAGGCTCAAAAGCCCTTCCTCTATAAGGATGGCTTCTATGTCATATGGACCGTGTTCAAATTCCATTTAAAACCTCATAAAACAACGTATGTAGTATATGGCATATAGTATATGGTCAAAAGCTTATTTAACGAATTTTTACCATATACTATATGGGCACCTCTAAAAACCTCTAATTTTATCCTATGGTGTCATTGCGAGGAGCCCTTAGGGCGACGTGGCAATCCAGGGTTTATAAGCATTACCCCGAGATCGCCACGCCTCCATCCAGGAGGCTCGCGATGACAAACTGGAGGTTTTTAGAGGTGCCCATATGCCATATGCTATATACGCTTTTGTTTTTTTACTCTCCCAAATGTTTTTTTATAATTGCCAACAGGTCGGCGCTTTCAAATGGTTTAGTGATATAATCATCTGCCCCGACGCTTTTGCCAACCTTCACATCCGATTCCTGACTCCTGGCAGTCAACATGACGACCGGAACATTTTTAAAATCTTCATCGAATTTCAAAAACCTGCACACCTGGTAGCCATCCATCTTAGGCATCATGATGTCGAGCAAAATAAGATTGGGATGTGTTTTTCGGGCCTTATCAAGGCCCTCTTCTCCATCATAGGCAGCCACGACATCGTATCCGTAGGCCTCGAGCCTTTGAGATAATAGATCCACAAGATCCTTTTCGTCATCTATGATCAATATTTTTTTCTTTTCTCCCATGGTGACACCTCCATAATTCAACATTGTGCTTTTTACAAACCTAGCGTCCTTAACATTTCATCCGGATTATTCGCATCGTGCGGAAACGTTGCGGAGTTTATCAAAACTCCGACTCTATCCAGTATTTTGCTATCCATAAGATGTTTTTCATAAGCCACTTTGAGATTATTTACTATTTCCTTAACAATTTTCTTTTCGCACCCCTGCAGAAAGACAATAAAACTGCCGGAGCCGGTAAACATTACCCTCTTTTTAATATCGATATTTCTCTGAAGCACTGTCTCAATATCGTTGAGAAGGAATAATAGTTCCCTAATGTCGATATTTTTTTTCAACTGGTCAAAATTTTCAAGCAGGACAGATAAAACCGAAGAGCACGACCCACTCTTGATATCATTGCTCATTATGTCGTGAAGCTCACTTTTTAATATATCCTCATTATGCATTGGCAGTAAAAACTTAAAACAGGATCCTTTACCAATATCGCTCTCAACCCATATTCTACCTTTATGCATCTCAACAATACCTTTTGTGATGGATAATCCCAGCCCTGTGCCTCTCTCTCCGCCACCCTCCGTCCTGTCGAACTGCTGGAATTTTTCAAAAACCTTGGACAGATCTTTGGGAGATATCCCCCCCCCTGTATCCTTTACACAAAATTCTATGCCATGGGATTTATAAACCGCTGAAATTTCAATGTTCCCTTTTTCAGTGAACTTCAAAGCGTTTCCGATCAAATTGCTAAAAACCTGCACCACCTTATCCATATCGGCATAGATCATCATCTGTTCGGATGGAGGTTGTAGTCTGAATTCCAATCCCTTATTTTGAACCGCCTGTCTAAAAAATTCATGAACCTGTGAAAGCAAGGCTGTGACTTCAAAAACCCTTTTTGTCAGCATCGATTTGCCGGATTCTATCTTGGATATATCGAGCAGGTTATTGATGATCCGTGATAATCTGTCGATATTGTCATGAGCTTTGTAGAGAATATTCTTCTGTTTGTCGCTGACTGGGCCGATGATCCCGTCCATGATAAGCCCAATACCCTCCTTTGTGATCGACAAAGGGGTTCTCAACTCATGTGAGACGGTGGAGATGAATTCCCTTTTCATTCTATCCACCTCCCTCTCCCTCGTCACATCACGTAAAACAACAACAATACCGACAAGAGCACCGTGAGCGTCTTTCACAGGAGAGGCATCAAACCTGAACACCGCATGTTCGGAATCCAGGACAACAAATTCTTTGGAAATACAACCAGCGGCGCCATCATCAGAAAATGAAATTTTCCATCCTCTTATATCTATTCTTTTATAAATTTTTTCGCCTGTTACAGTTTCGCTCTTTTTAAATCCAAGCATTTTTTTTGCCCGGGAATTAATCACAACAACATCGTGATCATTGTCGATCATGATGACACCGTCGACTACGCTCTCAATCATTAAATCAATATTAGATGGAGCCTTCTTGAAAAAAGTCATTTATCCCCTCACAATATTTGGCGAGTTTTAACAATAACGTTTTTATATTATTTTGCGCTTGTTGGCAATTGATTAGAATGTCAGATTGGAGATTCAATACATTATAAAAGATATATATCCTCTAATGAGTAAAACCTGATCTCTGGGAATTTTTTATGCTCTTTGATAGTTTCCCTGCTGAATATTCTTCCCTGGATTGTTAAATTATCATCGTTAGGATATTTTCTTATTTTACTCCGTAGTTCATTGACCAGTTTATTTGTGGATTTTATCCCAGTCCATTTGCATTCGCATATATCGATTCCTTCTTTTTTGCGATGACCCACAACATCTATTTGAAGGCATTTATCCCAATACTCACCTATTTCGAAATCGCCATAGATGCCCTCAGTTAAATATGCCCCAGCTAGCGCTTCGCGGCAAAGATTTTCGAAACAAGTTCCAAAATAGCTATCGATATAAGGTTTGACCAAATTTTGAAATGCGTCTTTTGCATTAACCTGAGGGATATAGGCTGTGTTTGGGTATACAAAACGAAACCAGAATTTTAAGAGAGCATCATCTATGATGAACCTAACATTCTTAGAGGAATGTCTTTGTGTCAATAGAGGATAGCGTCTGCGCACATAGCCCAAGGCTATGAGCTGTTCGATATAGTAATACAATTTTTTTTCTTCAATTCCCGTCACTTTTGAAATATCAAAGTAGGTAAGTGAACCGGCAGCCAGGCTCGTCAGTATCGCATAATACTTCTGTAACTCTCTTAACTCCTCTTTTAATAGAAAGTCTGCCTCTCTATAAAGAGCTGAAAATTCACTAAAAAAATTCTCCTCAATATTTTTAAATATAGATTTATTTTCTGAAAAAAAGAGCAAGTAAAAGGGAACTCCACCACATACAAAATAAGCCTTTGCTTTGTCTTTATAGGACCAGGATGGAAAAAAATCTGCAGCGTCTTTATAGTTGAACGGTTTTAATAAAATCTGTGCTGTCCTTCTGCCGAAAAGAGGGCTTTTTTCACCTAATATCTCTTTTTCCATAAATCCCATATATGAACCACAGATGATGAGCATGATATCTTTTCTTTTTTTCCATTCAGTATCTATAAACTCCTGCAAAATTGATATTAAATCTGGACTTGTCTCAGCCAACCATTGAAATTCGTCAAACACTACAACCATTTTTTTGTCAGTTTTTTTGTGCTTGACTATAAGTTCCAACGCCTCTTTCCAGTTATCGACCCTGCTATTTGCGATGAGTGGTTGAGAGTAGGTATTTGACAGAATATCCAGGAATTCTCTGATTTGTAGTTGTGGCGTTGATTTTTTTCCAAGCAGATAAATAGAAGGTTTTTTTTCTATAAAATGTAATATCAATTCACTTTTACCAATCCTCCTCCTGCCATAAACAGGTATGAATTCGCTTTTGGAAGAACCGTAAGCGTTTTCGAGCATAGTTAATTCATTTTTTCTACCAACAAATTTATTCATTCTCGGCCCTTTTTGATGTTTGTCCTATCATGCCTTGACAAGTCTAAACTTGTCAAGTCTAAACTTGGCATTAATCGATAGTTAAAGAGATGTGAAAATGCAATTGAAGCTCCATGTGACAAGCCGTTCAAGATACCTTTGATTTTTCTGTTAACCTAAACACCTACAGCCTAATCACCTTTATTATTTTTCTTCTTCTTCGCCAGAACTTCCCGGATCACTTTATTGAGATGTTCGTGATCTATCGGCTTACTTATCAGACCATCTGCCATGCTTCTTATTTTGCCTGTGATCGTTGAGTCATCGTCATGATAGATTGAAAAGAGAATTACGGGAGGTTCGACATTCATCGATTTCAGGGCGGCCAGCACATCCTCTCCATCCATTCCCGGCATTCTGAAATCTGTAATCACAAGATCAAACGATCCCTCCTTAACCTTTTTCACACCTTCCTCCCCGGAGTTAGCAATCTCAACTGCATACTCACCCCCGGATTCCAGATTCAGCTTGATGAGTTCACATAAATCCTTCTCATCATCTATCAGGAGAATCTTTTTCTTTTCCATATTACCCCCTGTTTTTAGGCAACACAATGATGACTTTCGTTCCTTTTCCTGCTTTGCTTTTGAGCGTTATAAATCCGCCGTGGCTTTCTATGATCGTTTTCGTAACACTAAGGCCGAGCCCTACACCCTTTCCCGGCGGCTTTGTTGAAAAGAAGGGGTCAAAAACCCTT
>JBDRGF010000128.1:0-5193 GCA_043818055.1 Pseudomonadota bacterium
CAGCGCCAATCCGGGTACTGTTAATTACGGCGGCTCCTCGGTAATTACCTGGTCATCCACCAACGCCACTTCCTGCACCGCTTCCGGCGACTGGTCGGGAGCGAAAAATCTCTCCGGTTCCCAATCAACGGGCAGTTTAACCCAGGTTAAAACATACAGCTATACTCTGACCTGCGCCGGAGCGGGGGGAAGCGCTTCCGGAACCGCTAATGTGGTTGTCAACGCGCCGGTACCCACAGTTTCCAATGTAACCGCTACCGACCCCGACTATTGCGTTTCCGGTCCGGCGGCGACAATCGGCTGGACGTATTCCGATCCGGCCGGAAGCCCCCAATCGGCCTATCAAGTTCAGATTACCAACACCGGCAATTTCAATAATCCCATGCTTGACAGCGGCAAAATACTGTCAAGCTCCAATTCATATTTCACCGGCCAAGGTATACTCGTATTCAACACCACCTACAAAGCCCGGGTGAGGGTCTGGAATGGTTTTGATGCGGTTTCCGATTGGACGGTGTCGGGCAGTTTTAAGACTCCGTCTTACGCTTATCCGCAGGTAAATTTCACCTGGACGGCAAATGACATAAGCGAAAACCCAAGTCCGCCTCTTGATAAGCCGGTTCAATTTACCGATCAGACGGTATTTCAGGGCAATCCGAACGGCCGGGAATGGTACTGGACTTTCGGCGACGGCGGGAATTCAACTTTGCAAAATCCGTTAAAGACATATTCAGCCGAAGGGACTTTTTACGTAACTCTTACCGCCACCGATAACGCGAATCAATCCTGCTCCAAAACCCGCGGCCCGCTCATAATCCAAAAACCGATTCCTCGCTGGAGGGAAGTGGCGCCGAGGTAGTTCGCACAAATTTTTAGATTATGCCTGAAACTTATCCTCTGCCGACCCATAATATCAGAATCAAAAGACTTGCATAAGTTTGCAAAGTGATGTATGGTTTGCACAGCATTTTTAAAAGGAGATTACCGTATGGACGAAGAAAAAAAGCATAAGATTATTCTTTCTGTTATTGAAAAATTAACAGAGGAAAGAGGAAGAATTGAAGCAAGTTTAAAAGCGGCGAGACAAGCCGCTGTTGACGCTCCGGGTGCTATGCAATCGCATAGCGACACGACAAAGTTTCAAATGGGAATACTTGCTGATAACATAGCAAAAACATTGGAGGATAAAAAACTTGCGATTCAAGAATTGACTATGTTTGCCGGAAGACGAGCGTACCATACGTCATCCGTTAATATTAAATTAGGTTCTCTTGTCCATGTTAAAACTAATGACGGCGAGATAAAACTGTATTTTATTCTTCCTGCCGGAAGTGGTACGGAGATTATGGATGAAAATAGACACTTTTTTGTTATTGGACCATCAGCGCCCATTGCCGCTGTTCTTTTGGGTAAGAGCGAGGGCGACACTGTCACTCTACGGCTTCCTGCAAAAACAAATATGTTCTTTATTGAAAAAGTTGAATAAACACACCAGTTAGACGATGATCCCAATCATCGTTTTTTGTTTTAAAATTTTACTTTTTCCCGATATGTTAGTTCTCGTCTTTATCTAAAAATTAAAAGAGCTGCCTTAGACATAATAAGCAGCCCTTATTTACTTAGCTTGTTAAGGATATAATATAATTCATGAGCTATGTTACTTGAAAAATAGTCATTAAGTCTAAGCAAAGCAGGGATTTCGGAGTGATAAATACACGATCTTACCATTAGATGTCCGCCAATATTTTCAAGCCGCGGGCCATAGGCATATTCATTGCAGATGCCATTAGCATCTATAAGACAATTGCGGCACAGGTCATTAATACGAAAAGGTCTAAAAAGTTTTACTTTAAATAGAAAGTCATTTTTATCTATGAAGGAAATCGTATAAGATGAACTACCAATAATAATGTTAACATTGATGGGAGTTGCTGCTAATTTATTACACAAACGCCTAATTGCGATAAACGCCATCTGTTCAAGGCCGAGCGCGTTCATTATCCGCCATCCAATTTCTAATTTTATTTCTTTCAACCATTGAACAATGTTTAATGCGTCAGTTTCATTGTATTCCACTACTGTATTGATTTTTGTTTTCACCCTCCTGCTAATTATCTGAAGAAGTCGTAATTATTTTGCAACGGCTTCTTCACCCCAAGATTCTTCTCGAACGGGTCTCATAATCTTAGAGAGCTTAATACCACTAAGCGTATGGACGCTTACATTAATTTCATCAAGTCCAGCCTCAATACAACGAAAATAATGTTCCGGGTCGGTATATCCATTAGTTGTAATTTTAGTCGTGAATCCGAGTTGATTAGCCAGCTTGATCATATCAATTAATTCAGGATGAATTGTTGGTTCACCACCAGTAAAATGAATTTCATTGAAACCGAATTTTTCTCGAAATTGAAATAATGCTTTTTGTAATTCAGTGTTGTTGTGAATAGGAGTTGAAATGAAACTACCTTCCATGTGACAAAAATTACATGTCCATTGGCATGGAACGTGCATCTTGATTCTTAAAGTGTTTAAGTGTTCATAAGTTACCATTCCAGCTTTAATGAGCTGATCAGCGATATCATGCATATCCATTTCTCCCCAGAAGAAGCTTAACTTCTTCAAAAACATCATTTGCTGTCTTTGTGGTTGTATCAATTGGAATAAGCTCTTTAAACAAGCGATATTCATCTTGAGCAATAGAAAGAAGTTTTGTTTCTTGTTCAATGTATTGATCAAATACCATTGTTTTATAACGAGAGAATTTACGCATACAGCGTGCTTCCTCACTTGCGATTAATAATATTCCCAGCGATGGGCGAAGAATTGGCAAAAGTTCTAATTGTACGCATTTAGTAGTTGCTCCAAGAACTCTGTGCATGGCAAAAGTTGAGTATACATATCGATCAATCACTATTTGATTACCACCTGCAAGCGTTGCCTTGAGCTCTGGTTGCACAGCAATGACGGAAGTGAGGTAATAAAAAAATCTTGTTTCAATATCCCGCAACTCTTCTATTGATTTTCTTATATTTGAAAGAGGTAATTGCGGAGTTGTATAGTAAGTATAACCTAGTTCGGATGCAATTCTTTTTGCAAGTGTTGTTTTTCCAACACAGTCCACCCCTTCAATTGTAAGCAGTTGCTGGTTATTCATAGATACCCCCTTGATACCCCCTTCTTTGTTAAGGTACTGACTACGATTTAAACCCGTCATGATTATGCATTATTATATTAATTAATGCAAGGATGGTATTAATTTCCGTCTCTTCTCAATTTTCTATAACTTTGGTACAGTTGGGGCTATATATGCCTGAAAAACATCCGCTGCCGGTCCACAACGTTCGGATAAAAATATTAAAGTCGCTTTCGGCGACGGCGGGAATTCAACCTTGCAGAATCCGTTAAAAACATATTCGGCCGAAGGAACATATTACGTAACCCTTACCGCCACCGATAACGCCAATCAAGCCTGCTCCAAAACCCGCGGTCCGCTCATAATCCAAAAACCGATTCCTCGCTGGAGGGAAGTGGCGCCGAGGTAGAATTAAGAATTAGAATTTAGAATTTAAAACCATCC
Source organism: Pseudomonadota bacterium (assembly GCA_043818055.1). Classification (GTDB taxonomy): domain Bacteria; phylum UBA10199; class UBA10199; order 2-02-FULL-44-16; family JBDRGF01; genus JBDRGF01. The sequence goes on from JBDRGF010000128.1 coordinate 3,581, forward strand.
GGCCGTTCTTGACGGCCCCTAGTTCTGTTGACAAAATGTGTGGTTATGTTATGTGATAGTAGTCGGATTTCTTTGACAACTGATGGCAACGAGGGAGAGATAAAAATGCCACACCAAACAAAGATTAACTCAAGAGTTGGTTGGCGTATGATAGGTGATGAAGTTGTCGCCTTTAATTGTGCGAATCAGCTAATTGTGGTTTGGAACAGTACTGCTTCGGAATTATGGAGGTTGATGGCTAAAAATAAAACACAGGAAGATCTTGAGCAATACCTGATAAACAATTACGAATTGAGCCGATCTGGCGCTAACCGAGACGCGAACATCTTTCTAGATGAGACGTCCCGGTTTGGTTTCTGTGGTGACCATGAACAAGTCATGCCTATATCTACGGTAACACAAGAGGATGGAGTTAATACTTTGCTGACTGTCGAAATGCATGCAATCGAAAAGCAAATCCCCTTCGCTGTTACGTTCGAGACGACTTACTCGTGCAATTTGAATTGCATCCATTGCTATATGGATCGGGATTTGCCATCGCTGTCAACGAACGAGATTTGCCGTATTCTTGAAGAAATCTCCGAAGAGGGTTGTCTTTTCCTGTCACTAACAGGTGGCGAATTCTTTACTCGCAAGGATTGGCCGGTAATTATAGATAAAGCAAGTCAGCTGCATTTCGCCATCGACATTTTGAGCAACGGAACCCTGATAAATCAGGAAGTTGTTCAAGTGTTAATGGGGAAACCGATACGGCGCCTGCAAATCAGTCTATATGGCTCTTCTCCAGAAACTCATGATGCGATAACACGGGTTCCCGGTTCGTTCAACACATCAATCAACGCCATCAATCTACTGGTCAACACCGGGTTTAAGGTCGAGATCTCCTGTCCGCTGATGAACATCAATTTTCATGAGCGGTACAAAGCTAAACAACTAGCTGAAAACATGGGCTGCCTGCTGCTACTCAGTCATCTCATAACAGCGCACAACAACGGATCCAAACATACCCACTGCCTTCGGCTTGATGGTCTGCAATTGACTGATTTTCTTTCCGACACTAATCTGATAAAATTATACGGGGGTCGACGACCATTCCAAGATCACCAGTACTACATAGGTTTCACTGATCTTATGGACGCAACACCTTGTTATAGCGGTATCAACAGTTGTGCGATTTCGCCAATAGGCAAAGTTTTACCCTGCAATCAACTTCTCTACCGGGTCGGTGATTTGCGGGTTGATTCTTTCGCGACTATCTGGCGGGACTCGCCACAACTGCTTTATCTGCGAGGCTTGACATTGCGTGATTTGCACTCTTGCAAAGAGTGCCGGCTACTGCCTAATTGCTCTCGTTGTCCCGGGCTGGCTCTGCTTGAGAACAACGATCTCTTAGGTATTTCGCCGGAAAATTGCCGAGTCGCAAAGATCCAAGCCAGCCTCGAGAAAGGAGGGAATAAAAACCTGTGAAAAAGGGATACTCTCCGCCAGCAGCAAAGATGAAGGGCGATACGAAGTCCGTCATCATTGCCTCTCTGCACAAAGGCTGTTCTTCGTCCACTTCCCGGACCAAGAAAAGCTAACCTCGTTATGTTCCTTCAGAGCCACTGACACCG
>JBDRGF010000129.1:0-14416 GCA_043818055.1 Pseudomonadota bacterium
ATCCTGTTCATCTATTCAGATGCGATCATTCCATCATTTGCATTAATTTTTAAAACAGCTTTTACTCCACGGGCAGCAGGCGGCGGGGCTTTTGGCGGACTCCTCCTGATAACTATGCGGGCTGGAATTTCAAGAGGACTCTTTTCCAACGAGGCAGGGTTAGGCAGTGCGCCGATTATTCATGCCGCCGCAAAGACTATAATCCCTCTGAGAGAGGGACTAGTCGCGCTTCTGGAACCATTTACAGACACGCTAGTCATCTGCACGATGACAGCGCTCGTGATCATAGCAACAGGCAGCTGGAATTCAGGGCTCTCCGATTCGCCGCTCACGATGGCCGCGTTTGAAAAGGGATTTACGGGTGGACGTTATATCGTGATTTTCGGCATCATGCTCTTTGCCTATTCGACGACGATAAGCTGGAGTTATTATGGAGATCGTTCTGCAGAATATCTCTTTGGAAAAAAAGTGATTTTGCCGTTTCGTGTGATCTATTCGATCGTTCTCTTTTTCGGTGCGATCGCGAGTTCCAGCACGGCCTGGATCCAGACGGTCTGGACATACGCCGATATCTGCAACCTTCTGATGGCATTCCCAAATCTCATCGCCCTGTTGCTCCTCTCCGGCGTCGTCGCGAAGGCGATCAACGAATATTTTAAAAAAGATCCCGTGAAGGTGACCTGCCCCGGGGGCTGCCCTGATGAAGTTTGAAAGGCTCGATGAGTATCGGATTCTAATTCCCAAACATGGCAACATGCGCGTAGATGGCATCATTTACGCAACACAGAAGATGATGGCGGACATCGAACGAGACCCGTGTATGCAGCAGGTCGTGAATGTCGCTACACTCCCCGGTATTGTCAGGGCATCCCTTGCGATGCCGGATATCCATTGGGGATACGGTTTTCCCATCGGAGGTGTTGCCGCATTTGATGAGAGGGAAGGGATCGTCTCTCCGGGAGGCGTCGGCTTCGATATCAACTGTGGAGTGAGGCTTCTTGCGACAAAATTTAAGGTGAGTGATGTCCGGGCTCAGATGAATGATATAGTAGGATATCTCTTCAACGAAATTCCGTGTGGAGTCGGATCGACGAGGAAGGATTTAAAACTATCCAAGGCTGATCTGAAAAAGCTTCTTCTGAAAGGTGCAAAATGGGCAGTGGAACGGGGGTTGGGCAGCAGTGCTGATCTCGATCACATAGAGGATGGTGGTAAGATCTCCGGCGCGGATCCGGATTTGATTTCGGATCACGCCCTTGAGAGGGGCTTGCAACAGGTGGGCACACTCGGCGCTGGAAATCACTTTGTCGAAGTTGGGTGTGTGACAGAGATTTTTGATTTCGATCTGGCTGAGGCCTTTGGAATTTCTGAGGGGGATGTCACAGTGATAGTTCATACAGGTTCCCGCGGTTTCGGCCATCAGGTCTGTCAGGATTTTCTGGGGACGATGATGGCGGCATCACACAAATATAAGATCGCGCTTGCCGACAAGCAGCTCTGCGCCGCGCCGATTCATTCGGATGAGGCAAAACAATATCTCTCATCGATGGCGTGCGCCGCTAATTTCGCATTTGCAAATCGAGAGGTGATCTCCCACTGGGTAGGGGATTCACTTGAAAAAGCATTACACACTGGCCCCAAAAATATAGGCCTTCGTCTGATATACGATGTAGCTCACAACATAGCAAAATTTGAAGAGCACATAGTCGATGGAAAAAAACAAAGGGTCTTGGTTCACCGCAAAGGCGCCACACGCGCATTTCCCCCGCATCATCCCGATGTGCCGGGCGTTTATCGTGATGTCGGTCAGCCGGTAATAATCCCCGGGGATATGGGCCGCTGTTCATATATTCTCGTCGGAACAGAAAAAGCTATGGAAGAGACCTTCGGTTCAACATGTCATGGCGCGGGAAGGAAGATGAGCCGACACGCGGCTAAAAAAGCCGCCAGAGGCCGCATCATCGAGAAGGAACTCGCTGAAAAAGGAATCGTTGTGAGAGGAGAATCATACGGAACGATAGCCGAGGAGATGCCTGAGGCCTACAAGGATGTGACCGATGTGGTCGATTGTGTGGCGGGAGCAGGGATCTCAAAAAAAGTAGCAAAGCTTGTCCCGCTGGGAGTGATTAAGGGATGAAAGGCAGCTATAAGCTATAAGTAAGGAGAAAATGTAGTCGCAGTGTTCAGCCTGCGCATAATAATGAAATAACGCAAGCTAAAGCTTGCGGGAGCTATACTTAAGCTATTAGGTTCTTAAGCTCTCAAGCTCTTGTTTTAAAGGATTAAGCAAGGACACAATCTAGTTTAACGCTTGGATCTAAGGGGGCGAATACGATGTCCAAAATAGATGGATTGTCAAAACGCATTAAACGAAAATTTGATCTCCTGACTTCGATTGCCAATCTCGGCGGTGCGCTTTTAACATTTCTCTATTTCACATTCTTCGATGTGATACCGGTCGCTCCGGATCAGATGCAGATAGGGTCGGGCAAAGGCTTGGGTTTTGAGTTTCTGCTCTTTGCCGGTGTCATGATTGTCATCTTTTTTATTTCCAACAGGTGGGTCAGCTATCTCTTTGGACCGGTCTATGATTGGTTGAATCGTCTGGAAAAAGGAGCGTCGCCTCTCGATGTTCCTCCAGAAGTTCAGAGCAAGGTGATCAGTTTTGTTCCGCAATACACGATGATCAATTTTTCAATGTGGTTGCTGGCGGACTTATTCTGGTTTCTTATTCCGCTGTCTCGCGGCGAATCTTTTGAACATGCGTTGCGGGGAACTGTTGGGTTGATAGCTGTCGGAGGCGTGTTGACTACTGCGCTCGTCTATTTCGCACTTGAGTTGATCTGGCGTCCGGTCATCCCTGTTTTTTTTCCTGAGGGTAAATTGCGCCTGGTCAAAGGGATACGCGTATCAGTTTTGACCCGGCTATTGATAGTTTTTTTGCTGATAGGGTTGTGGCCGTCTGGGTTGCTTGTAAAGCTGTCGTTGGAACGTGCCGACGCGTTGATAGGCGCAACAAATCCGGAGGCGATTTTAAACAATTTGCTGGTGGTGGAGTTATCCATTCTTATAGTGGGGAGTTTAATTAGCGCCGGGCTGGCTATCTTTATGACGAGCGGCCTTACAGGCCCCTTGCGTGCGCTACAAAAGGCCATGGGGCGTGTGGAACAGAACGATTTTAATGTTCAGGTGCCGGAGATATCTAAAGACGAGTTGGGAGAGCTGGCAGAGGGGTTTAATGCGATGACCGCCGGTTTGCGCCGGGGTGACTTATTTCACAAGCTGCTCAACCTGTATGTCACGCCAGAGGTTGCACGCGAAGCAGTCGAGCACGGTGCGACACTCGGTGGAACTTTGGCCGAGTGCACGATGCTTTTTTCTGACATTCGCGGCTTTACCAGCCTCTCTGAAAGCCTATCTCCTGATGAACTGATAACCTTACTAAACCGTTACATGAGCGCAATGGTGGCCGTCATCGCCCGACACAGAGGTATGATCAACAAATTCGGCGGCGACTCTCTGCTGGCGGCATTCGGCACGCCGCTCAACCCGGCCACAGATCATGCCGCCCTCGCAGTTCGCACTGCTTTGGAGATGAGACGGGCGCTGCATGAATTTAACAAAGCTCAAAAAGAGATCGGTTCGCCAACTTTGCGTATCGGCATCGGCATCGCCACAGGGATGGTCGTTGCTGGCAACATAGGCGGCAAGGAGCGTATTGAATATACGGTCATCGGCGACACGGTTAATCTGGCTTCGCGTTTACAGGATATGACTAAAGAGTTGGATGTGGATGCCCTGATCAGCGCCAGAACATTTGAAGATGCGAGCGGAACCCTCACCTTTAAAGCAGATCCGCTCCCGCCCATTGCAATCCGCGGCAAACAGGAACCGGTCGTTGTGTATGTGTTAGGGGGAAGAGCTTTAGAGCGTGAGAGCTTGGGAGCTTAAGTTAAATATTTTCCTAAGTTCCTACGCTCTCAAGCTCCTAAGCTCTTATTTCACTTCCCCCACAACATAAATACCCCAACGGCTATCAGGAATCCGCCGAAGATGCGCTTCATCATGAGGTGAGGGATTTGTATGGCGAAGTGGGCGCCGACGAGAGCGCCGATGGCGAACATCGATGCCAGAATCATCGCAGGTAATATCTGTACATTTCCGGCCTGCCAGTATTTCCACGCGGCGAGTAACCCGATAGGTGGAAGCAGCATTGCAAGAGATGTTCCCTGCGCTTCGTGCTGTGTGAATTTGAAGAGATAGACGAGGATCGGGATGATGACAACGCCACCCCCGATGCCAAAGAGCCCGCTTAAAACGCCGACCAAAAGTCCTATTCCGACAAAAGATAGATATATCATATATGTCTCCGATATTTTTTCCTATATTGCCAATTAAGATCGCTCTTGCAAGGTAATTTGGTGAGTGATATATCCCAACCGCGTTTGATAAATAAATATTCGCGGGTGTAGTTCAGTGGTAGAACACGAGCTTCCCAAGCTCGTTATGAGGGTTCGATTCCCTTCACCCGCTCAAATCCTTTTTTTCTCATCATCCTCATCACCTATTTCAAATGGCGAATCATGTATATTTTTCTTAGTGATTCGCCAATATTTACATTGCAAAATTGGCGAATCATGCATATATTTGTATGTGATTCGCCATCATATTTTGGATGTGAAGGAGGTGCCCATTGGAGATACAGGGTTATCATATTGAGAAAAATCCCTCATTTGTGGGAAGAAGGGATGAAATTCGAAGGTTGGATGAAATAGTCGAAAGGAAGAGGGCAAGCTTTATAGTGGTTTATGGAAGAAGGAGGGTGGGGAAGACGGAGCTGATTGAACAATATTTTTGCAATGATACGGTTTTAAAGTTTGAGGGGATCGAAATCGACAAAGAGGATGTGAGAAATTATGACGAGAGGCAAAAATTCCAAATCGATCAGTCGCTCAAGCGTCTTGCCAAATATCTGGACAACCCTCTTATCGGAAAGGTTCAATGCCGGACGTGGGGCGATTTTTTCGATATTTTAAGCGAAGTCGCCACTAAACAAAATGTTGTCATCTACTTTGAAGAGATTCAATGGCTGGCTAATTATGAATCTCATTTTTTCTCCGAGCTGAAGCCATTTTGGGACGATCGCTGGAGACATAATGAGAAATTAAAACTGGTGATCTGCGGTTCCTCCACCTCTTTTATAGTAGGCCAATTGTTGAGCAACAAGGCGATATATTCAAGATCGCAGGAGGAGTTCCATCTAAGGGAGTTCAACCTCATGGAGATCAGGGATTATCTGGGGAACAAGGGGCACAAGGAGACTATGTTGGCTCAATTGACGGTAGGGGGGATTCCTGAATATCTCGGCAGATTGAAAGAAAAGGGGACCGTGCTCTCAAACCTTTGTAAAAACTCCTTCAGGCCGGATGCTTTTTTTAGTCTGGAAAAGGATAAAATTTTCATCAGCAGTTTGAGCCGCAACCACAACTACCAGAAGATCGTGGAATATTTGGGGAGATGTAAATTTGCAACGGCACTTGAGATAACCAAAGCGATAAAAGGCGATAGCGCAGGTGGGGGATCTGTAACCCGATTGTTAGAGGATCTGTCCCGCTGTGGATTTATCAAAAGATATACGCCGATTCATAAGGATGATCAGAGCAAGTTGATAAGATATTCGATCTCTGATGAATATCTGCAATTCTATTTTCGGTTCATCAAACCCAAGCTTACAAAGATACAAAATAAGTCTTATGTGGAAAATACTTTGCAGGGAATCAATAAAAGATCATTTGAAACGGTTATGGGATTTAATTTTGAGAGGTGGTGTCAAAAAAACGCGAGCCTTTTTGCAAAAATTTTGGGATTTTCCGGTGTCGAATATGAGTCAGGATCATTTTTTGATGCCAAAACACAAATGCAGGAAAAGGGATTTCAAATAGATCTCATGTATATCATCAAAGGCAGCAAAATCATCATTTGTGAGATTAAATTTTATGATGGTTTGGTTGATAACAGGGTTTGTGAAGAGGTGAAGCGAAAGATAGAGCTCTTTCAATTGTCGATGCAAAGATACAAAAATTATACTTATGAAGCGGTTCTCATCACCACTGAAGGAGTCAGGGATTCAGCGACCATCCAGGCTACATTCGATCACATTATCACATTTGAAGATATCTTCGATGAAAGATACTGGTGATGTGTAGAATATATTATGGGCACCTCTAAAAACCTCTATTTCCCCCCTATGGTGTCATTGCGAGGAGCCAGCACGGCGACGTGGCAATCTAGGTTTTATAGGTATTACCCCGATATTCTTATTCCCGCTTCGCAGGTCAAAGGCAGGGGGGCTCGAGTCTGCCACGCCTCCATCCAGGAGGCTCGCGATGACAAACTGGAGGTTTTTAGAGGTGCCCTTATTTCACTTCGGGCCTGCGAGGATTATTTCTTTTGAGACTCCATCTTCGAATTTTTTGAAATTTTCTTTGAACAGTGTAGAGAGTTTTTTTGCTGTAACATCGTAGGCGGATTTGTCTGCCCAGGTGTTTTTTGGGACTAGCATTTCAGATGCGACACCTTCACAGCTCTCTGGTATCAAAACATTAAAATTCGGATCGGTAGAGTATTCGACATTGTCAATCTTTCCACTCAAGGCTGCTGAGATGAGGGCCCTCGTTATTGCGATCTTCATCCTTTTTCCTACGCCAAATGCACCCTTACTCCAGCCGGTGTTCAGGAGCCATACATTCGTCTTGTGTTTTTGCATCTTCTCTCCCAGCAATTTTGCGTATATGCCGGGGTGTCTTGGCAGGAACGGTGCGCCAAAGCATGCGGAAAATGTGGCTGAAGGTTCAGTAATGCCGACCTCTGTGCCTGCTACTTTTGCGGTATATCCGGAGATGAAATGATACATCGCCTGATTTGGATTGAGTTTCGATATCGGCGGCAGGACTCCAAAGGCATCGCATGTCAGAAAGAAGATGTTCTTCGGATGATCTCCCATGCCACTCACAACTGCGTTCGGGATGTGATCGAGCGGATAGGTCGCGCGCGTATTTGCCGTGATCTTGTCTGAATCATAATCGACACTTCCATCATCTTTCAAAATGACATTTTCGAGGATCGATCCTGATCTGATTGCGTCGAAAATCTGCGGTTCTGCCTCCTGTGAGAGATTAATAGCCTTCGCGTAGCATCCCCCCTCGAAGTTGAAGATGCCAAAATCCGTCCAGCCATGTTCGTCGTCGCCGATAAGCTTTCTCAGAGGATCGGCTGAGAGTGTTGTCTTGCCGGTTCCTGAAAGCCCGAAGAATAGTGCTGTATCAAGAGCCTCGCCGATATTTGCGGAACAGTGCATGGGAAATACATTTTTTGGAGGTAAGAGATAATTCATGACCGCGAAGATCCCTTTTTTCATCTCACCGCCATAGCTGGAACCTGTAACAAGTATGATCTTCTTTTTAAAGTTTACTGCAATGAATGCTTTGCTCTTCAAACCCAATTCATCTTTATTCAAATCAAGGCCGAACGCATTGACGACGGTGAAACCAGCTTCGTGTCCGTCGAGCTCCTCTTTTTTTGGACGGACGAAGAGGGTAGTTGCGAAGAGGGAGTGCCATGCTTTTGTTGTGACTACTCTGATAGGCAGTCGATATCGCTCATCATTTCCGGCAAAGCCGTCGAATACAAAGATGTCGTTCGATGAGATAAATTCAGTAGCCAACTGATAAATTTTATCAAAGAGCTCTTCGCTCACAGGCCTGTTGACTAAATTCCAGTCGACATTCTTCTTTGTTTCCTCATCTTCTACAATAAAACGATCGAACGGGCTTCTGCCTGTTCTTTCGCCTGTGCGGACTACAAGCGCGCCATTACCCGCTAATGTACCCTCATCCTTTTTCAGGGCTATGTCGATTAGCTCTTTAACGGAGAGGTTTTGAAAGAGTTGTTTTTTTGGAACGATGTTGAGTGCATCTAAAATGTGGTGTTCATTCATATGTTGGGATGACCTACAACAATTTTTTATATATCTCAAGCGTATTATCGGTGATGTGATTTTCGGTGTATTTTTCCTGAACCATCTTAAATCCGGTCTCTCCGAATTTGTCGATCATATCAGGATGGCTGAACAGGGTCATTATGCGATCTGCGAGGGCGTTAAAATCCTTCACAGGGACGACAAAGCCGTTCACGTTGTTCTGTATTATCTCAGGCATGCCGCCGGTGTTAGTGACGATCATCGGTTTTTTGCACGCCATGGCCTCTAGCATCGTCATGCCGAATGGCTCCTGCGCTGTTGAAGGGTAGACCGCGACGTCGCAGGCGTTGTAAAGGGCTGGCATCTCGTCGAGTGCGTACGAATCTATTATCACATCCTTGTGCAATCCGAAATGATTGACCAGATCGACGAAGTAGGCGATGTCTGAGGCTTGGGTGTTCCCCCAGTCGATGATGTTCTTTGAGCCGGCCATCATGAGGACGGTGTTAGGGAATTCTTTCTTAATTATCCAGAGTGCCTTGATGCTTAAATCGCATCCCTTTCCGAGGCCAAGTCGGGCAGGGTGAAAGATCACTCTTTTTCGTTTGAGCTTCGGATATTTTTTATAAACGTGAGTCAGATCGAGCCCCGGTTTGAACTTCTTCGTATCGATGCCGTGATGCAGAGTCGTTATCTTCTCAGCTGGCCAGCCGATGCCGATTATCTCGCGGCGTATGTAGTTGCTCACCGCGATTATATGATCCCATTTGATGTCTCTAGTGAGCTCAAGGTATAAGACATCATCCCAGACATTGTGAGCTGTGAGAACGAGAGGGATGCCTTTTTTAATCGATATATCTTCGAGGATTCTCGCATGTGTCTTGATAAAATAGTGCATGTTGTGCGCGTGCAGGACATCCGGTTTCGTGTCATCGATATAGCCATGGATCAGTTTTTTAACCTCTTTTTCAATTCCTCCGATGCCACGTTTTTGCAGCCAGTTGAGATCCATGAGGATGTTGCGATAGACCTCAACCCCCTTGAATTTAGAGTATTCTGGACAACCCTCATTCGTGTTCGTGAGCAGTGATACTTTATGGCCGCGCTTTACCATCGTTGGGAGCAGAAGGGCCAGATGTGTTTCAACTCCTCCTATTGTAGGAGGAAATCCCCAGTGAATTTGGGCGATCGAAAGTTTTTTCTGTGCCATATGATCTCCTCCTTGAAATTGGCGATTATGGGGTTGTTGAAAAACGCCTTGTAGGTGTCATCCTGAACAACGTGAAGGATCTTAAATGTCTGAAATAACAAGATTCTTCGCTTCGCTTAGAATGACTTTTTTTGGATTTTTCTATTTTTCAACACTCCCATTATAGCAACCGCGAAACAAAAAGACTGACTTGTAGGGGCGGGTTTCAAACCCGCCCGGACTAACATTTTGGACAGGTTTAAAACCTGCCCCTACAAAAATCCACACACGGTGTTAATCAGTAATAATTTCCAAGCATCTGACTTACGATGTCATTGCGTGTGATTATACCTACCAGTTTGTTATTTTTCAGAACTGGCAGATGCCTGAATGGATGGGTTGAAAATATCAATGAGGCTTCATCGAGCGAAGCGCTCTCTTCAATTGTCGTCAGGTTTTTGGACATAACATGCTTTGCTGTTTTTTTGTAAAAATTTTGTTTTCCCGCCGCTGCGATTATATCGCGCTCTGAAACAAAGCCGAGCAACTCCTTCTTTTTGTTGACGACAGGTGTGCCCGTGATCTTGTGTTTTGTTAAAAGCTGACAGATCTTTTTGACGCCGACTTCAGTAGTGACAGTGATAATGCTCCTGTTCATCATTTCCTTAACGAGTATCATATGATCCTCCTATGGTAGGGAAAAGAAACTTTTTTGCCGGGTGGTAAAGTGCTCGTCACGCCAGAGACCTCGGCTATCATTCGTTTAGTTTTGCCAATGCCAATCCTTTTAATCACCACCTCTTTTTTAGTTACTAGCACATTGAGAACAGCTCCCTGCCACCAGACTTTGAATTCCAGATTCTTCCATGTGGGTGGTAGAAGTGGGTTGAAAATAATTTTATCGTTATCGATCTCCATACCACCGAATCCCATGACAAAAGCCTGCCATGCGCCTCCGCCTGAGGCGGCGTGAAAGCCTTCATTGGCATTGCCGTGGATGTCGAGGATGTCGCTCTGCAACGCCACGACCAGGTAATGAAGAGCTTTGTTCAGATATCCAAGCCTTGCCGCAACACAGGCGTGTACCGATGGAGAGAGTGATGATTTGTGTAGCGTTCTTTTTTCGTAGTAATTATAATTGCGTTCGATCTCATCTGTGGTGAATTGACGGCTTAGCATGTACATCAGCATGACGACGTCGGCCTGTTTTATGAGCTTTGATTTTCCCTTTTCAACCGGGTGTGCGCTGGGTGGCACGATAGGCATGAAGTGTTGATCCAGCTGTGTGATCGGTATCTCCTTTCTTTTAAAATATCCATCGAAGCTCTCGAATATTTTCAGACGCTTATTATAAGGGAAATATATTTTTTCGGTAGCATCGCGCCATTTTTTGATCTCGCTCTCCTTGATGTTGATCTTTTTACATAGCGCTGTGAGTTTTGCGTTGTATTTTCTTCTCGCCCACCCATACCATCTGCCGGCAGCGAGTAAGTTCCATTTTGCGAGGCCATTAGTGAAGGTGTTGTTATTCACCTCATCGTGAAACTCGTCGGGCCCCATCACATTGTGGATCTCATAGCGATCTGCCTTCTTATTATAAGTAAGACGGGAGAGCCAGAACCTCGCAGTTTCGAGGAGCATCTCCAACCCGTAGTTTATCATGAACTGCTCATCGCCGGTTGCAGTCACATACTGGTCGATCGCGTAGGCGATGTCGGCGACGAGATGATGTTCCCTGTCCAAAGTGGTGATCCTCAGGATCTCGCCGTTTAAATCCTTGAACCAGCTGGGCGTTGCTTCTTCGCCTGTATCAGCCGATTCCCAAGGGAAGAGGACACCTTTAAATCCCTTTGAAGCGGCGATCTTTCGTGCCTCATCGAGACGAAAATAGCGATACATGAGCATGCTTCTGGCGACAGGAGGATGCGTGAAGACGTAAAATGGAAGGATGAAGGTCTCGGCATCCCAGAATATGTGTCCCTTATAGCCCTCTCCGCTCAACGTTCTGGCGCCTATGCTCACCCTGTCATCCTTGTTGCCGGCTATCAGCAGATGATAAAGGTTAAATTTTAAAGCTTTTCGCAACTCAATCGGTCCTTCAAATTTGATATTTGCTATATTCCACAACCTGTCCCAGCCCCCGGCATGTGCTACGAAGAGCCTTTGAACTCCCAGCTTTCTCGCTCTTTTAATTTCCGAGATAGCTTTTTTCTTCACATCTTTTGTCTTTATGTAGAAAGAAGGAACGATCGTGAAATATTTTGTAAAGATTACTGTCTGTCCTTTTGAAATCCTGATTTTAAAATTTTTATCAGCGACGATTTTTTTGCTTCCGTTTTTTGAAACTTCGAGAATGGTTGCATATCCAACTCTGTCCCTGTGTTCGAAGGTCTCAACCTCTGTGTAATTTATGCCGTTGATCTTTGATATAGCATTGATCTCGTAATGTTTTTTTCTTCCCTCAGTAAAGACCCCTCTATTGTTGGTCGAGATGTCGATCATCGTCTGGATATTGAATGTCATTGCGGCGTCGAGCGGGGTGATTCCTATGACCATAACTCCGACATGTTTTTGATATTGGCTTATGAACCGGAACGATTGCCAGTCTATGCGTTTGTTGTGAGTTGTCTTGTACAGTGTGTGTCGAACGAGAAGCCCGTGTTTCATATCGAGTGCCCTGCAATGTTCGAGAACATCCATCGCTGCAGGATCGAGTTTTTCGCCGTAAACGTCAGCCCTGAAAAATATCGGATTGGGAAAATTGACGAGTTCCGGAATCTGTGCCCCGGTTCGATCATAGAGACCGGCAATATATGTGCCGGCACTGGCGTCGTAGGGGATCTCTTCAAGTATGCCCCTCATACCGATCACGCCGTTGCCAATTGTAAAAAGCGCCTCATCGACTCCCTGCTTTGCGCTCTTCCACCCTTTTTTCTCTATTCTCCACTCCTCATTGGAAATGAAGTTGTCGAATATTTTTTTGATGGACATTCTTATCTATCCCCTTCAACAAGTTTGATGATATCCTCTATCTGAATTTCACTGAGGTCTTTAACTACCACATTTGCCTTTTGTAGTCGCTTTGGATTATCGTATCGGTCGATAGCGACGCATTTCATGCCAGCGTTTATTGCCGCCTCTACACCCAAAATTGCATCTTCAACTACTATGGCCTCCTCCGGTTTAATTTTAAGTTTTTCTGCAGCCATGAGGAATATCTCAGGGTTTGGTTTCCCCTTTTTGATGTCGTGTCCACTCACTATGGCGTCAAGGTCACTGTAGAGATTTATTCTTTTGAGAATCGAAGGTGCGTTTTTTGAGGATGAGATTACCGCGACTTTTATTCCCTTTGTTTTTAGCTGATTTATCAGATCGATTGTGGATGAATAGACCGGAATTTCTTCTCCCTGTATCACATCCAGAAAATATCTCTGTTTTTTGTCGCTAGCCTCGACTAGCTCGTCGTCGGTTAGATTTGTGAGTATCGCCTTAGCTCCATCTGTCCGTGGGATTCCATCGACCTTCTGTTTGTAATCTTCAAATGTGAAGTCAACGCCATAATCTGCAAACATCCTCTTCCATGCCGCAAAGTGAATAGGGACGGTATCTACGATCACACCATCCATATCGAAAATGACACCTTTAAGTTTCATAGACCTTCTTATACACTAATTCATAATTTTTAGCCATAGTGGAAGTGGAAAAATTCTTTTCAGCGTAGATACGGCAATTTTTCCTGTCTATTTTATCTATTTTATGCAAGGCATCTACCATCTGATCGATATCCTTGGCCAAAAAGCCGACCAGACCATCCTTGATGAGCTCCGGGGCAGATCCCATGGGACAGGTAATAACCGGAGTTCCGCATAAAAGCGATTCGATGAAAACCAAACCAAAAGGCTCAGGCCAGTTTATAGGCAAAACAGTGGCTAGAGCTTTTGAGAGAAGGTTATTTTTATCTTCTTCACCCAATTCTCCCAAATAATCGACGAATGATTCGTTAAGGAGCGGCTTGATGACGTTGTTGTAATAGTGAATTTCGAAATCGGGATCAGTTCCTTCGATCGGGATGTGAGAAGCGATCTTGATCTTGACGCCTGCGCGTCTCGCTACTTCAATTGCGGTGTGAGGGCCTTTTACGGGAGAGAATCTGCCGACGAAGACTATATAATCTTCAGGTGTTTCGCTGACAGGATAGTTTTGAACTGGTAGACCATGATGGACGACGTCGATAACATTCGCAGATGGTATGAATGATTTTTGAGAATTGCTGATTGCGATGAGAGGCGCATCGGAAAAATATTTATAGAGATCCTGAAACTCCTTTAGATCAACGCGCCAATGCAACGTTGTGATCATCGGTGTATTTATGAGGTGCAATGACTGATAATGGATGAAATTGAAATGGCTATGGATGATGTCGAATTCATGCTCGCGGATGTGCTTGTCGAGCATATCGAGCTCGATCGTGTGATAGACATTGGGAAAGTCAATTTTCTCCTCTTCATTCCAAAGCGCCTTTGGGCAAGCGGGTACAAGTTTTGCGCTTGTTTTGGAATCGCCGCTCGCGAAGAGCGTTACATCATGGCCTGCCTTGATCTGCTCCTCGATGAGCCAATAGAGTATGCGCTCTATGCCGCCGTATTTCATTGGCGGAACGGATGTGAAGAGTGGTGCTACATGAGCAATTCGCATGGTGCCTCCTGAATTTGGGAAAATACTTTATAGAGGGAAGAGCGTCAATGAAAGAAAAGACGCATATGGCATATAGCATATAGTATATGGTTACAAACCCCGTAAAATGAGCTTTTAACCATATGCCATATACTATATGCTATATACAGTTTTTGTTATTTCTGAAAGGAAATCACAGGAGTCAGCAGTTCATCATCCTTATCGGGGACTTCGAGTTCCATGTTTGCATTGAGGGGAGTGATGTCGGGATCCTTAAATCTCAACAGACCTTCTACGACAATCTTGGCCCCCTTTATAAAACGCAGGTTTTTAAATTCAAAAGGACCCAAAAAATCGAATGATGCAGATGCTATGCTGTTTGTTGCATTCTCTGCAGGATAAATTTCAATTTCTACCCCCAGCACATCTTTTAGATCGCATGCTGCGCACATGCTCTGTCCTGCTATTTTGAAGACGACTGTCTCGGTTCCACTATCGTCGCCGAAGAGGAGTTCATGCATCGGATTGTTGTATTTCCTATCGCTGCCGTTGCAGGAGATGAAAACGCAAAGAGA
>JBDRGF010000130.1:0-8131 GCA_043818055.1 Pseudomonadota bacterium
ATAGGACTATCATTCAATAAAAACAGATCTTTTTTACGTTCAATGCCCCATCTCTCCGCCGAAAATCACCTCGCTCATCGTACACGACCATCTTTTTTCTCCCTGATTTCATGTCCGATTTTTCAGATTGTTCCTATATATTTTGCCCTGTGTTGTTAACCTACCTGAATAGTTACAATAAATCTTATCTGTTATGATCAAGAGGATTGATTTTCGGATGACTACAAAGAAAATATTTTCTGACAATTTGTGTTGTTGTTTGTAATTTACCAATCACTTACAGATATCGCCAACTGGTTTCATGCCTTTGGGACAACATGCATCGATGGCATATTCATCTGCATTGTAGATGAAATAGGGTTGAGTGTAAGTTGACACATTGTCACGTAGACAACATGCATTTCGGTAATCGCCCCCTCCATATCCAGGATGAATATAGCCGTAGCCGGATGGGCAGGCTATCTTGATCGTTCCATAAGGCTCAGGAGCGTTTGGAAAATCAAGGTTTGGCACACGTTTGACAAGCGGCCAGCCTTTGTCACAATTCGGATATGTGCGATAACTTGTCGCCTTCAAAGCTCCACCATAGTAGTAATAAACACAACCTTCCGTTCCCTTTTTCCAACGGCAAACATCTTTACCACTCTCCTTGACAATCACTTCTCCTTTTTTGCACGCAATTGGTGAGACAACACACTTTGTTCCAACCAACTTCATTCCACTTGGACAGGTGCATCCCGTTGTTTTGTTCCACACCATCCCTGTAGCACATTTTGTTGTGCACAATTTACTGATTAAATTATATTCCTGATTCGGAGCACATGTGTCTGGACAGGTTTGACCTAGTAGAATTAGGGTTTTTTTATCTGAACAAATGCAGTGCGTCGGTACATCTTTATCTCGGCCAAGGGAAGCACTGGGGCACCCCTTGCATGCCATCTCTTTTAAATCATAATATTCATAGAATTTACACATAGTGTTAACAGAGGCGCATTGAAATACCTGCACTTTCTTTTCAATAGTTTTATATTTAAAATACATCCAACGTTCATTTTTAACTTTGTCATAAGGGCAAGCCTCACACGCCATATGATCTTTTGTCGGGCGTTCATATTGTTTGCAGGTGCTACATTTTTTCTTGCTCGCATCCCAATACTCATGAGAATCACACTGAGGCATGCAGCTGCTATTATCCGTAGATTTTTCGAATTTATCGGGGCACTTGCAAAACGCCTCACAGGTTGGTTCCTTAGATGTACAACTTTTTCCTGTTCTAGTGTTCATCCATTGAAGGGTTGAATGTTTGAGAAGATGACAGCTCCTGCACTCCGTCAAATTACCTTGATTTTCGCCCGCATACCAGGAATTGAAAAAACCGGGATCACAATTTTCACATTTCTTCTTCTCTGTATTCCAATGCTCTGTTCCAAAACATTTCGGAAGACAGGCGCATGCCTTTGTATTCTGATCAACTATTCCTGCAGTAAACCCTTCTTTACAAACCTTTCCAATTTCGTTCCCATCCTTTGTAATTTTACAACCGCACTCTCCTGTCTCCGGAATCCGTGCCATACCATTTGGACAAGGATCCTCTAAGACAACTTTACCCTTTACACCAATTAAGATGTTCGTATTCTGACCCGTCAGATCTTCACTGTTCCCAACAGAACCATCACACCACTTAGTCATGTTTTCACCAAGTCCGATGCAATTATTTCCATTGATTATTGAAAGCGTAGCGCGTTGAACAACGTATTCTGTTGGACCATTCGTATTTTTTTTCATTCCAACCTTTAATTCCTTAACATACCACTCAGAAATGCGGTTGGGATCCACCTTGCCACCTTGTATTTCACCCAAGCTAACAATTTCCATGTCATTTGCGAAGGGCAAGTCTGACATCGGCACGCTCAGCTTCATTGGCGGGCCTTTTTCAAACTCGATTAACAAAGAAGCAAAGACATTTTTTGCATACTTGGTCATAAAGTAATTGATTTTATCCTTTGGCAAATAGAAGAGAAAATTCAACGTTGCCTCTTTATCCGATTGAATGCTGCGATAATCCAAGAAATCAATCGTTCCTGACGATGCAGAAGAGGGCAAAAGATTTAACATCATCACAGGGTCATCCAAGGCTTCTGGTTTTTTATCCTCTTTGAGTTGAAAACGATAACTGTATAGAGGTTTTAAACAAGCAAGTTGATATATCGGCACTTTTTCATAAGAGCCTATCTTAACCTTCACAATTTTATCGCGAAAATCGTAAACCAAATATTGTTTATTGAATTGGTTAGCTGCGGTTTTTATCAAAGCGCTGGCCTCGATACAGAACGGATAGATTGCTTTTCCATGAACATAAAGTTCTGCGCCGAGGTTGAGTGATCGCACAACATCTGTTCCAATTGCTGCTGTTCGATATGAGTTAACCACGTTCTCATTAGGGATGCCTATATTTCTACATCTTACCCAATCGTAAAAATCGTACAATTTTAGACTCGTCTCATACTCCTGCCTCTTTACACCAAAGCTATCAAAATAGTGATCACTCGAATCGACCGTCGCATTTCCGTGGATATCATATCCCCCAGAACGATATATCTTGCAGTAGAGTAAATTTTCAAAAAAACGCCGCGAATCCAAACCACCCAACTCTTCCAAGGTACCTTGGTAATTCGTTTTGTTTTTTTCTTTGGTCAACACATATTGATAGAGATCTACAACTTTACCACTGTGAACCTCTTTCATATAATTATTGCGATAGAGAATTGATCTTAAATAGGGAGAGTTAGCGTATCCCCTTTCAGTAGGAGGAGCATCAATGTTAAAAGCCCATCTGAATTTTTGAATAAATGTTTTATAATGGGCAATGCCATCCAGGCTCAACAAACCATCCACTAGGTATCCCTGTTTCTTTGGCCATGATGCGAACGACTCATCACAAAGTTCCTCTGATGCAAATGTTGCAATACCCTCCTTTGATGGCGTTGTAAGACTTACAAATGCCGAATAACTCATAAGGCGTGACATCTCATAAAAATCAAAAAAGTGCATAAGCTCATGTGCTATTGTGCTGCACATCAGTTTTTCCCCTGCCACTCTATATTCAGAAGTTGCCTGATTTATGCCAGGAGCTACAATTGGAACCAGATTGTCATAATAATCATACAGGACCGGTCCTTTGTACTCGATCCAATATTTTGAAGCGTTAACTGTCATTAACGAACCTGCTACATTTGTGAATTCCTTACCACCTCTAATGATTTTCGGTACAATTTTTATCTTGATTGGCAGTTTGGGCATATTCAAATTTAGTGGGTTTTTGTTATTTGCTGCTAGCTGATGGTAGGGAAGGTCCGCTCCTGTATAATAGGTGAATGCCTTCATCAAAACAGAAAAAATGTCATATTCAAAATTGCCTTGTAATACCTTTCCCTGGCCAACCCTCTTAGCTCCAAAAATGGTCTGACCCAAATCATGAATACCACAAACCTCAAATATCGGATGATCCTTATAATAAACATTGTATAGCGTGTACTTCGTTCTTTTACCTACGTAATTCATTCCAGATAATGTATTTGGATTGTAATTGTACCATAGCTGCACACAGTCGGCATTTTCCAGTGTGAACGCGTTTTTTAGCTTTTCAAGATTTGTATATCCCCACTGTTTTGCGGATTTGAATAGGCGGCTTCCAAACATGAATGGTTTTACGCCAACATCTCGCATTCCCCCACCAATACCTTCAACAAAACCTCTAATGGTTGCAGCATCGTAGGCAGGATAATTCATATGGTCTGGCTCTGGAAAAATCGTGAAGGTAATTCCCATCCTATCGAAATCGATCTCCTCTCCAGGTACACGATGGCGCGTATAGACAACTCCTCCCACTTCATTCTCGCTGAGAGGAAAATATTCCTCCATCGTTTGATAAAAATCACTGACGCTGTTGGGAAGACGTCTTGGATTTTCTTTCTGTTTGGGGGGGTCTCCCCACGGAATTGGCACCTTCTCCGCATTTTTACGATCAGGTCCTACCTCTGAAGGACCAGGTACAACCTGCCGATCGATATCCATTTTCCTTTCAGGAAAAGGGGCGTCCTGTTGCACATCCCCAAATTCCTGTGCCAGCGCTAGCTGTAAAAGCCCCAATTTTTTCAATAGATCTTCAAACGAGCTCGAAGATGATTGTCTATCTCTCTCCTCTATTTTTATCTCCTGAAAACTATCTTCATGAATCATTGGCCTTTTCTCTATCCGTTCTTTCGTTGGAATATTCTCTTCTTCCAGGATCTTCGCCAACATAGTCAGAACCTGAGTCAATTCAGGATGAGTTAGAGTCACATGAATTGGATTGTGCACAACGCCGCGAACTGTAAGATAAAAACCGTTGCCGATTGGAATCAGATGCTTTTCTTCCTCATCATCAAGAGGATCATTCATAATATATTCCTCGATCTCAACGATCAGCTCGTTTTGGTCAAAACCGTTTATCGATTCCCTCTGAATGTGAATCTTTGAGTCTCCGCTTCCAAATGTTATTTTGGGATTTTTTGCTGAAAGCACCACTTCCTCATTTGAAATCGTTATATACTCGTGTTTAGATTTCAATTTTGTGACCTCATCTTGAACATCTTTAATGGCCATTTCTCTCAGTTGCTCAGGCGAATAACTCTCCATCGTTTCAATTGCCGAGGGTTTATTTTTTTCGAGGTTTTCGAGCTGGATTTGATCAACAAAGCTCATTCCCTCGACAAAATTAGGAGAGTCTGTTGCCATTTCCAAAGATGAATCCTCAAGCAATCTCGTTATAACCTCTTCTCCTTTTTCCAGTTCCAAACCAGGGTACTCTACTCGCAACTCTTCATCGCTTAAAATTTTAATATCTCGATTTTCTTCAAAATTTTTAGTCTCTTCAATTTTTTCATCAGAGAAAGAAAAGAAATCCCAAATATTGGACAACTCAAAGGCATGAAGGTTTGCAATAAACGAAGACTGCATGATAAGTAGCACGAAGACGACAACAAGATATCGGATATGTTTATCCATAACATTACCTCCACACAAGGCAGGGACTTAGGTTTACAACATCACATTATAAGCAAAATAGGTGCCAAAATTATCGTATTGGATAGCATGTGAGGATCAACACAATTTAGGAACCTCTGAAAAAGGGAAATCCGTAACTTATTGAAATTCCGGGATTCTGGGTCATGTTCACTTGTTGTCCGGTTAAGTTATTATTGTTATCCCGATCTGCGCACCGGGATCCAGAGCCCAGCGGAATACATGTCCTCGATTTTTTTTCTTAACCGGACACAGTGGGTCAAACCCTGGATAGCAATGTAGGATTTTTTAGAAGTTCCTATAAAAGTACCGTCATGATATTGGCTCTTGCCAGGTTTTTGACGCAGTTATTTAGAAGATTTGTAAGATCCCGTTAACTCAATATATATTGGAAGTTTTTTGAGTTGTGAGCTGTTAACACAGTTAATAGTTCTCTTATTCCTTTTAATCGGCTTGGCTGATAATTGACATGTTCCATATTGTACAACACGTGTCGGCTTAGATAGATTTGTAAGACTCATTAGCCTCAATTTATCATCCATATCGATACGATATTTGCCTTTTTTAAGATTAATAGTGAATCTATGCATGCAATTATTATCCCATGCAGTTTTTGAAAAACGACGATAACTCACTTTGGAACCTAGAATTGAATAATTACGCAATAATCTTTTGAAGATAGTTAGAATCAATTTCTGGCAACTTCCATGATAAGTGCTTGGAACGGGCGATTTACAAAATGCATCATAACTAGGAAAACTTCTTAGAACGGACTGTCTGCACATTGGCTGAGGAGAGGCGTTTTTATAAAATGGTAATTTTTTTACTTGGGTAAAACTCAAACAATTCTTCTTCCGAACAATGTGTTGGCCATTGGCAAGAACTATCATCTTCGGCACATCACATCGAGCGCCGTACTCATATACACGTTTGCCGCCATGTATGGTCATACGATTCATTGTATTATTAATGCGGATGACAAAATCCGAGGAACCAAAGACGTATCGAGAAATGCGTTGCCATAGATTTCCCGATAAAAATTTTTTCTTTTGTACAGTAAAAACATTCATCGATTGACCAATCCAAGGATTGTTAAATCTAAAATTAACACGCCCATTCTGTTTAGAAGTTTTAAGCAGCTGTTGATAATAATAGTAAACACCTGCATGACACCCTTTTTTCTGAGTTGATGAAAAGCGTGGAATGTTATTAACACCTGCGCAGAGCTGTTTATACCGCTGTACCGACTTCAATATACTATTTGTTGGATTACATTCCATGTTTATTCCCTAGAAAACATTTTAAGTTTTTTTTAAATAATTTACGACAGTAACTTTCTGATCTCATCTATCATTATTAGTTTTTTATGTTGCAAAGGTTTATCTTTAATCCTCCACATAATTTCAGTTCCTTTTGGAATTATGCGCATGAAAATGGTTTCAAATGCGTTTTTGTTTTGCGGAGTTGCTACTTCACTCAACAGTCTTTTTGCAAGTGCCAGCTGTAACTCAATGAAAGCAGCGCTGAGTGCTGGATTTGTAATTTCATCTGCGCGAAATAGTTGAGCTGAGAAGCCGGTTCTGCTATCCATGCCGCCTATAAAACCTAGCATCTTTGCCAGACTCATTATTCCAGATTGATTCAATTGTTCATTTATGAGTTGCATTGCGATTGTAGCAGCATCTTGATCATCAGCTGAAAGTCCATGCTTTTCATAAAAACTTTTTTCAGGTTTTGTGAGTTGTGATCTCATATAAATTTCAAAAGCCTCTTTCACCATCGTCTTCTTGTCCTGTACTACAGTCGGATTTCTTTCAACAGTTTCGCTAGATGGTTCTTGAGGATGCAATAGCTTTAGAAGTTGTCTTTTGAGATGAGGTTCAATTGTTTCACCCCCTTGTAATTCCAATATCAATTGAGATGCAAGGTCATTAGCGGATGGTTTTTTATCTTCTTGGTTTGCTGTATTTTTGGGTCTTACAGTGGGACATGAGGTGTAAAAATTAAAACTTGAGAGAAAATTGTTATTCAGATTGCCGTTGCTGTTTGAGTCGGCAGCTAAGTCTTTTGCTAAAATTCGGTACACTGTAATATCCCTCTGACTACAACAAATTCTCCCACTGATCTCTTTAGGAAGGCCTGAGCACCTGTTTCAATTGTCCAACCGTGGAATGGATCTCTGATAACTGCGGTATCTGTTTCAATCGAGAAATGGTCTAAAACGATAGCATGTGAGCTGACATTTTCCCAGTATACACTTGCTATGCAAGAACCGAACTTCCGTAGAAGTTCTTCCGTTTTTTTTGCAAGATTCACTTTATCATCTTCCGGAAAGTGCATCGATACAGCATCAAGTCCCGCAGATATTAAGCCTGAAACAACTGTTTCAGATAGGCTGGGATTGCATGCGTTAGCCACCAATTCAAAATCGACTCTAGCTCCATGATCGAGTGCTATCATCGCATTGCACGCTATGGAGCAACTGTTCCAAGCTCGCTGTTGGACAACATGCTTGCCATCCTCTTGTTTGCCAAATGTCACTTTATCAACTCGATATTGAAACTGATTCGGATGAAACAAGACACTGCGAATCTCTTCATCGGGAATGAAGTGCTCATAGGGTCTATCAGTATAGATTTCATCCTCCGTGATAATTAAGGCGCAGTTTTCGTTTCCAGAACCTGGAGGAAAGTGTCTTTTATGCTGTCCGGCATTCTCGGATCTTATCCTTTTCTCACCTTTTAAAAATTTGAGGCCCGACGGAGATAGGTTGGATCCCCAATTATCATCTGTTTTCTCAGGGATTGGTTGGTATGGCCGATTTGTCTGGTTTTGTTTAGGTAGTATCTTCAAAATTATAAGCCCTTTCGTTATTAATTTTTGCAGATCGAATTGTATGACTCAATAAGATTATCGGCAGATTTCTAAAAATGTTGCGTGTGCGAGGCAGATTTCTTTAACGGAAAAGGAGAAAGGAGGTAAAGGCAAATAATCCCCGGTGGTTAGAAAGATCCGGAGAAAACCACCCAAAGCCCTTGCTGAGGGTTTATTGAAGTCAAAAGCGATG
>JBDRGF010000131.1:0-29806 GCA_043818055.1 Pseudomonadota bacterium
TACGAGCAGTCTTTTTTGCTTCTCGTTAAGAGAGGGCAGCAAAATTGACAGTTTTTCTTTTAATTTTCCATCCCATAGAATCATTCCCCTGATTATATCAGATTATCAAAGAACCTCAAGTTATTTTGTGACAGCTCCTAAACTCAGAAATCAATTTATCAAATCTGTCGGGAATGTCTCTGACCAGGGTAAACCGGTCACCTTCCATAGATTGCGTCACACTTTTGCCACTTCTCTACTCTCCGCTGGCGTCAGCATCGTCTCAATTATGAAACTCTTAGGTCATAGAAAAATTGAAATGTCTCTCAGATATGCCAAAATCACTCCTTCTCACCTTAGAAATGAATATCTCAACGCCATTGACTCTCTTGAAAAAAAGTGGACTCCTAACCGCTCTCTCTTGCCTGTTGAAAATTCTCAATCGGTTAAACCTGCTTCCTTAATCTCCCAGCTAAAATCCTTTGTTGATAAGGCCGCCATCATGGATTATCACCATAAAAAAACCCTCCTCCGCAGACTCTCGCGTCTTCATAAAACTCTCGCCTCCATCTCTTTCTCCCTAAAATTTATACCTCATCTCTAGCCACTCACACGTGACTCGATTAGCCGGTTAATTGCCTTATAATTAAATTAAACAACCGCCCCCCACCTTTGCTATGGGGGTTAGGTTACAATGTTGTCTTTTTCTTCTGACTTGGCGCACGCATGGTTCTAAGTAAATCCCGAAAGTCATCACTTTTTTCCATATCGTCAATAAGTGAAGGGCGCCTAAGAGTTACGATTGGGAATCGATAAAATTGAAATGAAAGGCTTGTCCCACGTTTAATTCCCTCCCGCTTTTTAAATGCACGCAGATTTTTATTTTTCGGGTCGATGTTTTTTAAAACCCACCCAGCAGCAATTCTGATATTTCTATTCTCATCTTTCAAAAATCTAACCATATATGGAACAATGGTCCTTTTTTCCTCCTTGAACGACTTAAGTCCTACAATTGCACCTATCCTGACTTTCCAATTTTTATCTCTAAGAGATTTGAGCAGTGTCTTGTATAATATACTCTTTGGCAGAAGTGGTTTAAGTCTTTTTGAGAATCTAAAAACTATGGCACGAAATGTTACTTTTGGATCATTCAGTGTACGTTTCACCAACTTCGCCGCGTATCTCTCTTGAGGAGCAAAGAGCAATAAAACCATAAAGGCAAAGTATTTTTTTTCTAAATTACTTCTCTTCAAACATCTTTCTATCAAGTTTGGATTTAGTTTCCCAGCTATTCCCATTGTGCGAAGCCTATGAAGAATCACAAAAGCTATTCGGGCAACTATTGGTTCAGGGTCAGCGATGAGCTTTGATAGATCATAGACAATATTTTTGCATGCTGATTTTGATTTAGAACAGATTTTGTAATATCCATACGCTGCAGCTATGCGTTCACGCCACGCACGACTCACAAGCACTCTTTTAATAAACGGAAGCATCTTCGCTCCCAAATTTACAACTGCTGAAAGTGCTGGAGCGCGAACCTTGGACTCTACATCATTCAAAGCTACGACAAGAGCAGGAGCAGCATGAATAGCCTCATCTCCTATTGCTTCAAGCACCCAAGCAGCATAGAAACGCAAGCTCACATTCTTACTACTTGCAAGGGTAGTCGCCATCAAAGGTGCAAGCGCGGCAGAATTAAGCCTAACCCTCATCATAAGCTCAACTTCAGCATTTCTTCTGGCTTTTGCTTCAAGCTTTTTATTTCCGATAGCATCGTAAAGAGAAAATATGTTGTGAAAAATCTGTGGAGCAATTTCAACCAAAGCTAAGCGAGCGCCCTTACTAACTAAACTATTACTATCGTGCAGAGCCTTCAATAAATTCGGTATGGCTTTTTTCGCCTTTGCACCTAGTCTTCCTAGCTCCTTTACTGCCTTAGTGCGAACTGTAGCGTTTTTATGGCTGAGTTTTCCTATCAAGCGCGCAACTTGTACATTTACACTTACTTTAGCAGCAGTTTTTTTCTTTTGTGTACTTACTGTTCTCTTAGAGCTTAGACAGTTACAACCACACTGCGGCTTGTTGACCCAACCGAAGGTCGGGACTCTCTTCTTTTTCTTCCTTGCTACTTTGAAACTCTTTGGCCGTGTCGGTAAATGTGCTTTTCTGAACTTTGAAAAACTCGGCATGATATTTTTTGCCGGGGGCAATGCCATCTGAACCTCCTTGTTGTCACGCTATGAGCCTTGTTCTATAAACATCTCCCTGGGAAAGGTCAAGGACAACGCTGGATATTCTCACCCTTAATAAGGACTTCAGTTATCCGGTTTTTTGGACTAGATCCCCTCCCACCGCGTAGGTATGAAGGGCGGATATTATTTTAATTCAACTTTTCGAACAATTGAACAAATTATCAACAATGTGAACAGTTAAAATTTTTGCTCGTCTTCATAAACATAGGAATCCTAAGACTTACAGCCATCAAGACATTTGGCATAATACTTGTATTATAAATATGCACCAGACGTTTGGATAAAAAATAATTGGATAAAAAATAAAAGGAGAAAAATATGAAGCCTGAATTCAACCAGGAAATGCCCCACGTAGTTTGTTGAAGACCTCGGTGGGTGTTTGGAAACCCAAACACTTCCGTGGTCTGTTGTTCAATCGTCGTTCGACAAAACGTATATCCTCTTTGCTAAGTTTCGCAATGTCCATCTTCTTTGGAATGAAACGCCTAACTAACCCGATCGTATTTTCAACCGTACCCTTCTCCCAGCTACGATATGCCCCACAGAAAAAAGAATTTGTTTCGAGAGTTACATTTACCCGCTCATGTTGAGTGTTCTCAGATCCATTGTCATAAGTAATACTACATCGAACCGATTGCGGATAGTGAGACAAGCGTCTATTGATTGCCGTTCGTGTCTGTGATGCTGTCTTACGTTTAACCAATGTCAATTTTGTGTAACGGCTTTTGCGTTCAACTAGCACCTGTGTAGCAACTTTGCTTGCTCGAGAGAGCATCGTATCTGCTTCCCAATGCCCAAACTCTTTCCGCTGATTTACCGCTGTGGGACGCTCTGAAAGACTGATCCGGTTCGGTATATGCGACTTTCTATGTTTACGGCTGTGTCCTTTCTTCTGCCTCTGCTTATGCCGCCGAGGAAGATAGCCAATCAAATCTGTTCGCTTCTCATATATCCATCGGTAGATCGATTCATGACTCGCCGTTAATGACTGACTCTTAAGCTTCAATCGACCGGCAATTAGCTCAGGCGACCAACCCTCTTTTAGTCGCTTCTCGATATCTCGTTGAAGCTTCAAGTTCTTAAGCCATTCCCGTTGTCCAGCAGCCTGTTTCCGCTCCTTAGCTCGCTCATGCGCTTTGTGGGGCAGATAATATCCTTGATATACCGGTGGAGCGTTTCTCAACAGCTCCCGTTCGATCGTTTTACGATCTCGTCCCATTAGTCGCCCAATCTCGCTAGGCCCTCGTCCTTCAGCCTTCATTATTGAAAGCTTCTCCCGTTCCTCCAAACTCAAATGCCTGTATCTCTTTTTCATACCCACCCCCTATCACACTAGGTGGGGCACTTCCTCTTTGAACTGAGGCACCCTGCTTGTAAGAAATCCAAGTTAAAATTAAATCATCGACTACAAAGGTAGTTTTTTCTTGCAATTCACTATCTTAGCTGATAAATGCCGCAAGCTAAAAATAAGGAGTTTATATGAGAGAGAATATTCATCCACAGAGCAAAGAGATTTCAGTCACATGCGCGTGCGGCAATGTAGTCAAAACTGTTTCTACACTTCAGGATAGCTTCAGCGTAGAAATATGTTCCGCGTGTCATCCTTTTTTCACTGGAAAACAAAAGCTGATCGACTCGGCTGGAAAAGTTGAAAGGTTCAAGAAGAAATACGAAAAGTTCAACGCCGCCAACGCTCAAAAGAAGTAACACTTAATCCTAATAATATGGAAAACTGATGTTTCAGGAACTTGAAAAGGTCGTACAGCGCTACAATGATCTCACCCAGAGACTATCCGAGCAGGGTCTTACAAAAAATCCTGATGAATTCAAAAAGGTGGGCAAAGAACACTCGGATTTAAAACCTATAGTCGAATCCTACCAAAAATATAAAGAATTAAAACAGCAACTCGATGACAACAAAAAAATCATAGAGACCGAATCCGACGCAGATATCCGTGAGATGGCTTCCGAAGAGATCCCCGAAATTGAAAATAAACTGGAAAAAATCGAAGAGGAGCTGAAATTGCTCCTCCTGCCCAAAGACCCCAGGGATGACAAGAACGTCATCCTCGAAATAAGAGCGGGAACCGGCGGAGACGAGGCTGCCCTCTTCGGCGCAGACCTCTTCCGCATGTATCAGCGCTACGCTGAGCTCAGAAGATGGAAACTTGAAATTCTAAGCAACAGCCCGACAGGCAAGGGTGGATTCAAAGAGATCATCGCTTCGATTAGCGGCGATAAGGTCTTCAGCTATATGAAATATGAGAGCGGCGTCCATCGCGTTCAGAGGGTCCCCGAGACCGAAGCAAGCGGTCGTATTCATACATCGGCTGCGACTGTCGTAGTTCTTCCGGAAGCTGACGAAATTGATATTTCAATTGACCCCAAGGATTTGAGAATTGATGTCTTTCGTTCATCAGGCCCGGGCGGACAGAGCGTAAATACTACCGACTCGGCGGTCAGGGTCACATATATCCCGACCAACCTCGTCGTCATCTGTCAGGATGAAAAGTCGCAGCATAAGAATAAAGCGAAGGCGCTCAAGGTACTACGCTCGAGACTATATGAACAGGCGCTCGAAGAGGAAGAAAAGAAGATGTCGTCAGAGCGAAGGGCTATGGTCTCCACGGGAGACAGAAGCGCCAAGATCAGGACATATAACTTTCCACAGAACCGCGTGACCGATCATCGGATCGGCTTGTCGCTGCACAACTTAAGCGCGATAATGGAAGGCGAACTCGATACATTGATCGACCACATGCGTGCTCATTTTCAGGCTTTGGCGTTAAAAGGGAATGATGAGTAACCCAATCTTTTCAGCGATAGATAAAGCTACAGAGATTTTCGACAAGGCAGGGATTGAAACCTCGCGTCTCGATGCCGAAATCCTTCTTGCGCATACCCTTGGAATCGAAAGATCCGAACTCTATTTTTCCACTACATCATTGCCTCAAGAAAAACTCAGTCAGTTTCAAAAATATTGCGAACGGCGAAAACTGCGCGAGCCCATCTCATATATCACCGGCGTGAAGGAGTTCTGGTCGATCCCGATTAAGGTGACTAGAGATGTTCTGATACCACGTCCTGAAACTGAACTCCTTATAGAGACAGTATTAAAAAAATTTCCAACTAAGAATGAATCTTTTTTCATACTCGACCTCGGTGGTGGAAGCGGCTGCATCTGCGCCGCCCTCGCAAAGGAATATCCAAACTCCCTACTCACACTAATGGATGTATCAAAACGAGCCTTAGACATAGCCAGCGAAAACCTCACGTTTGTCAAAAAGAGGATTGAATTCATCGAGTGCGATATCCTCGGAGAGCTCCCAATAAAAACCAAATTCGATCTGATCGTATCCAATCCTCCATATATTCCGACGAAGGATTTCGATTCGTTATCAGATGATGTGAGAGAATATGAACCTGAGCTCGCCCTGCTAGCCGGTGAGGATGGGTTGATCTATTTCCGACGTTTGATCGACATTGCAAAGATGCATCTCAAAAATGGCGGTTATCTCATCTTCGAAATTGGCTTTGATCAGCATGAATCGATAAAAAAGCTGCTTTACGAAAACTCAATTTTTAGCGATATAGAGTTCTCAAAGGATCTTGCAGGAATCGAAAGGAGTGTGGCTGTTCGATGGAAAAACTCGTAATCAATGGTGGAAAAGAACTGCACGGAACCGTTAAGGTGAGCGGGGCTAAGAATGCTGCGCTCCCAATAATGGCCGCATCCTTACTCTCAACTGGAAATCACAGGTTGAAAAATATTCCGCAGCTCAGAGACATCCAGACGATGAAGAGGCTCCTCGAACACAACGGCGCTATCATTGAGTCAGATGCTGACGGAATGAATATCTCAACTGGAAAGTTTAACACCAACGAAGCGCCATACGATCTTGTTAAAACAATGAGGGCATCTGTTTTAGTATTGGGCCCTCTCATCGCTATGTTGAGACGGGCCAGAGTCTCCCTTCCGGGTGGATGCGCTATCGGAGCCAGGCCGATCAACCTCCATCTCGCAGCCCTTGAAAAGATGGGTACGAAAATTGAGCTGAAAGAGGGATATGTCGAGCTCTTCGCGAGGCATCTGCATGGGGCCGAAATTGAATTCGAGCTTGTGACCGTGACAGGCACTGAGAATATAATGATGGCGGCATCCCTGGCCGATGGAGTTACAACTCTCAAAAACGCAGCTTTGGAACCCGAGGTGGTCGATCTTGCAAACTATCTGAAAAGTATGGGTGCAAAAATCGAAGGGGCCGGAACTGATACGATCAGGATTGAAGGGGTTGACAAACTTCACCCCGCCGAACATTCGATCATCCCGGACAGGATCGAAGCGGGATCGCTGGCCGTAGCTGTTGCCCTGTGTGGAGGAGAGGTCAAGATAATAAACTTTCCGTACAATTTTCTTGAGACTCCGGTCAACAGATTGAGAGAGGCCGGCGTTGATGTTGAGAAATGCGATGATGGAGTTATAGTCAAAAGAACAGGCAACCTCAAAAGTGTGGACATAATCACCTCTCCATATCCGGGATTTCCCACAGATCTTCAGGCGCAGTTCATGACCCTGATGACGAAGGCAAAGGGAATCAGCAGGATTGAGGAGACAATCTTCGAGAACAGGTTCATGCACGTACAGGAACTAGCGCGCATGGGGGCGAAGATCGATACAGACGGAGGCCTTGCGACTGTGA
Organism: Pseudomonadota bacterium; assembly: GCA_043818055.1. GTDB lineage: Bacteria > UBA10199 > UBA10199 > 2-02-FULL-44-16 > JBDRGF01 > JBDRGF01. Next base: position 6,935 of record JBDRGF010000131.1, read on the forward strand.
TAGGTCAGAACGAACTTACCGGTGCCCCAGTTATGGCAACAGACTTGAGGGCATCTGTCTCGCTAGTCATCGCAGCACTTGCAGCTAAAGGAACTAGCGAAATTCACAGGATCTATCACCTTGACAGAGGATACGAAAGAATAGAGGAGAAATTGACTAAACTGGGCGCGGATATTAAGAGAGTAAAATGATTCTTTAACAACATGCGTTCGTTAACTTAACAAGAGAATCAAAATGAAAATAGGCAACTCATTTTCCCATTATTTTTTTCGAACACTATCAACAAAAAACGGGATCGAATTCGATCTTCCAATATCGCCAGATAATGCTGCATTTGTTGCTGCATCACGTTTACGGTCTATATGCAACAAGGATCGAAGACCGGCACAGAAGCTCATTTTAGAAGCACTCAAGCGCCTAAAAACTACACCTTCCAGCCCCATCGAAATTCCAGAACAACATGAAATTTTGATCTTCATAAAATCAATCTGGGAGCATGGCAATGGAATCAAAATTGGAGACGGGTTTTTTTGGAAAATGTTAAACAAGTTTCACGATCTATACGAGGCGAATGATGATATATTGCTGGCCATTCCGATAGCAGAAAACCTGAAAATAATGCACCTCGAAAACAGAAAACAGGCACAAAAGGTAATCGTATGTTATCAAAATATGGAATTAGCCCTTGAGCACGCAGATTTCCTTATTGAAAATCAAAGAATTTTCGAAGCAGCCACGTGGTTTGATAAGGTGCTCCAAAACTTCTCTAATTTTCATCTCACCAAACCAAACAGCGATGCCTACTACTTCAACTTCTGGGATTATACTTTCCAGGCAAACCTTTATCTAAAAGAATTTTCCAAAGCAAGAAGAGCTATTGAACATTATGAACGAGGCATTTTGGATCTTGAAAAACGCACAGATATACAAGAGACTAAATCTCCACACAGGCTGATAGCAGCATCGCAATATTTCTCACTTTCTAAAGAAAAGATAACAGCCTTCCTGACAAGGCGATTGATTAATTATGGCGAAAAAAAGGGACTAAAGCTGCTCTCACAAACAAATTTATTTAACCGTTTAGGACTTTCAGACTTTGTGCAACAGGGATGTTTTCATCTTTTAAGAGGACAATTTGAAGAGAATGATCTAGAGGTATATATAGATTCCCCATATTACTGTAGAAATGTTAGCGTGCTCATGAATGCAAACCCCAGAAAACAAGCATCTGCTTTAAAAAGAGAACTGCTAGCTATCGCTGTCGAGGAGGCTTTACATTTTTATAAGTTGTAGATTTATGTTAGCAACTTTTTTTAGAGTCGTTCGATAATACAGACATGAATATTATATCCAATACAAGAAATATTGCGGGAAACTTCTTCAAACAGCTCTCATGCAAGCGAATAGTGTGCGACGTTCCCCATACAAGCTTTCACGCAGCCAGAGAGACTATAACGCAAATAAACTCTGGTGATACAGAGTTTGCAAAAGATTTTCTGTTATCAGCCATCACAAAGATGGGATTTCATGTTTCAGGAGCCCCTGTCTTCAGAAGTCCATATGAATATGAGGAGTATAAAGTTTACTATATTGAAGTTCTGACCGACTCTGAACTTCCGTATGAAATATATTATGAAATCTTAGATAGATTCTACATGCTCAATTTTAAAACAATCCCACAAATCCACAAAGAGGATCTGGATAGTGTCAAAAAAATCATCCATGAAGAGCTAGCAAACAAGACGGAAAAAGTGATAGTCAAACATCAGAATCTTGATCTGGCAACAAAACATCTGGAATATCTTATATCACACACGAAATTTGATAAAGCGCTGGTATGGTCGAAAATTATTCATAACTCCATCGAGAAATGGGAATTATCGACCCCTGATAAAATCGATTATCTGGACTTTTTATATATGGATTTTTCAATCCACACCGCTCTTGGAAATTATATAGAATGCCAAAAAGTGATAAAGAATTTTTTCAAATTCTTGCAGACAATATCGAGTATTCAAGAAGTTCAGCAACATGACTTCAAAGGTACAATTGCGTCCATGCTTTTATCTTTCTTTAAAGAAAAAATCAAAGATGATCTTCTCGATGACAAAGATGAACAGCATATAATCAGTTCCTACAGAGATAGAAGGGGAATTACAAGAGCTATAGAATACCTTGAGGAAGTTTCCTGTCACATAAATGAGCAAAAGATTATGATATCCCTTGAACCTGAAAAAAGCGAGATGGACTTTTTTGCTGGAGATAATGCAGAGTATGTAATTATGAATCTTATTGCTATAGCAAGGCAAGAAAATTCACAACAGTCAGATAAACACATAAATTAACCTATTGGCACCTCTAAAAACTTGTATTTTCCGCCTGTCATCCCTGCGCAGGCAGTGATCCAAATTTGGCTAATACCTATCAATACTGGATCCCCGCCGGAGTTTACCCCGTACTTGTTGCGGGGCGGGGATCGCACGAAGAACAAAAAGAACAAAACAAAGTAGTTTTTAGAGGTGCCCCTATAATATTCCAATTCAATCCACTTGAATCGTTTTCCAATGACTGGTATATTTCCCTCCACAACAGTTTCGATCAAAGGGGGGACAAATGATCTTAATTCCTGAGATTTACATCAAAAATGGCAAGGCCGTGAGCATCGGAGAGAATGTCAGCGTTTTTTTCAACGAAGATCCTCTGACAATGGCCATCAATTGCAAGGATGCCGGATGCGAGTCAATCTACGTCATCGACACATCCATTCCTGCAACAGGCGGCGGTCCTCACCTCGGATTGGTGAAAGAGATTCAGGACAAGACTCAGTTGAGGGTGTTGATAGCTGGTGGCATCAGATCATTATCCTCTGTGAAAGCATTTGCTGAAATCGGCGTTGAGCTCATAATACTCGGAACAATAGCATACCAAAACAAGGAACTATTGATGGAAGCCTGTAAATCCTTCCCGGGAAAGATTGCCACGACGATCGATGTCCGAACAGGCAGAGTAACAATACCAGGCTGGACAGTAGCAGCAAATAAAACCCAGATGGATTTTGCAAAGGAATTTCGTGAGGCTGGCGTGCTTCATCTGGTATATTCAGACCTCAATAATGAAGGTGCCTTCGATGACGAATCCACAAAGAGGGTCAAAGAGATCTGCTCGGAGGCACGTATGAGAGTCCTCTTGAGATCTGGCATCAACTCGATCCCCGACCTTGAAAACTTAATCAAGGAGAATATCCCCCGACTCGATGCCCTTATTCTCGCCAATCCTCTTTACAACGGTGATATAGACCTGAGAGCTGCAAACTCAATGTTGGTCGATCTGCAAAGGGAGGATGGAAGCGATCAGACAATCACTGAGATGTGATTAAAGGCAGTGTTTAGTGCATTGTGCGCAGTGTTTAGTGAAAGGCAAAAATATATGGATAAGGATTGTGTGTTTTGTAAAATAGTCGGTGGGGAGATTCCTTGTCAGAAGGTCTATGAGGATGAAGATTTTCTCGCGTTCAATGACATCAACCCTGCCGCCCCTATACATATTCTTGTAATTCCCAAAGAACATCATTCGACTTTAAGCGCCCTGCCCTCTGACAAAGATGCACTGCTGCTCAAACTACTCAAAACCGTCTCCAAAATTGCTGCTGACAAGAGCCTCGACAAGACAGGTTTCAGAACTGTGATCAATACCGGAAAGGACGCAGGCCAAGAGGTCTTCCATATTCATGTGCATATCTTAGGGGGAACGAGACTCGGGAAGATGGCATAATTGCAGCATTGAGTGTTAAGGATTAAGAATTAAGTAAAGGCTTATTGAGATAAGAATTTATAGAGCAGTGCGCCGATGCCAAGGATTGAGAATACCAGCAGGGCGAGATATATGACCACGCGAACTATTCTGAACGGCAGCATCTGAGGCCTCTCTAAATTCTGCCTCCAGCCTGTGAAGCGATAGGGAGTCTCTTCAGACTCGACCCCCTTCTCTCCCTTGAAAAAACCTAAAAAACCAAGAAAACCACGTGTTTTATTTTTATGTAATGTTTGCGTCTTTCTTCCCAACTGATCCGACATGGGGCTGCCGAGTCCCAGATGTTGTTTTACTATTGACTCCCCCTTCTCGCTCATGAACATCCCCTGCTTTGGCTTGAGACCGTGCAAAAAATCCATTCCCTCTTCTGTCATCAAGGCGAGATAGATCAGCTCATCCCCCTCGGCGAGTTTTAAGAGCTCCTTGCCGAATTTCTCACCGGGATGCATCGCCTTTAGTTTGCCGAGCAACTCCATCATCACAGGAAGACGAATATACTTTTCCATTCTCCCGCTCTGCAGCATCATATCAGAGATCAGAAGAGGGTTCTTTCCCCCTTCCCGCTCCACAACGCCGCGAAAGAGAAAATTCCTGACCTGTTCGAGCAATATCTTTCTCTTCTCCGCGGAAAAGTTTGAAAAAAACTCCCTCCATTGGGCAAGATCCTTCGCATTAAAATGTGGCAGGCCATCCGCGCTCTTCTTTCCAATCGTTTTGCCCTGCTCAAAACAGGCGAGGATCAGCTTTTCAAACTTAGAGAGCATCTCATCCATACCTGCCTTTGCGGCTTTTTGTTCAGATGATCCGATCTTGCTTCTGTCGCCAAAAAAACTGCGAAGATAGTCAGCGTGCCTCTTAGAGAGTCGGCCTCTATCGATCCGGTGCGAATCGTGAGCATGCTGCCTCGCACCCTCATGCGCTCTGTGATGTCCCTTATGGCGCAATTCAGCACGCCTGTCTGTCACCATTCGCCGTCTACCGACAAGCCTGAAACGTCTGTATACAACCTTTGGAGCTGTTATAGCCCGACGAAGTATGGTCGGCATCTGTTTTTGAATGAATGTGGATTTCTTCGAGAGGGACTCCATCAGCTTCTCTTGCAGCTTTGGCCTCTCCTTCACATCGGCCTTAAGAATCCTCTTCATGAGACTCTCTAATCCGACATCTGATTTAAAAATTGGCGATTTGGAATCTTCTACCATAGGTGGTTGACATTATACAGGGATGTAATCGATGAGGCAAATGAATATGAACCCGCATTTCTCACAAGAACTGTGAGAAACGCTGGAAAATTCCAAATCTCAAGCGCCAAATCTCAAATAAATCACAAATTCCAAACTTCAAACAAAAAATCAACGTTCAAACACATAAAACAGACTGTTTTGAACATTTTGATATTTGAATTTTGGGATTGATTTGAACTTGGGAGTTTGTAGTTTGAGATTTCTTTGATTTTTCACTACTTAGTAAGAAATCCAGGCTAAAAGATATCAATGACTAAAATTATCCAGAAGGGATTCCAGACGCTTCAATTCTGCTTCATCCAACGATCTTGGATGGTCTCTTCGACCTTCGAGAAAGAAAATTCCCTTGCGGGAATTAATTACTGCATCATGCAGATCTGTTTCATACCAACCTTTAACTCCACTAAAGAGCCTCTCAATTTCTCTGTAATGTTCAGACCAGTCGATGTCGTCGATCAGCATCTCACCCTTTCCAACGAATTTCGGCATGGGAACAGATTTTGAACCTATCCAAAAACGCCTTGCAGACAAGAAAAGATTATTCATTGGGCGTGAGACAAAATAAACACCCTCTTTTGGGATCGCAAATCGTTTACCTATACCTCTCTGAAACTCCAATCCTCTCACAAACTTGCCATCGACAAGCTCTCTCACATCAGAATGCGCTCGCAGAAACCCGTCGATGCTTGATACTTCATCAAAGCCTCCAAATGCAGCATATTCAGGATTTCTGCTGAGAAAGTGATTATGAAGCGGATGTCCCTTTTTATATCGCATTGAATAGATCCCGATCTTAACTCCCCTCTCATGAAATGCGCGCATAAAAGCAAAGGTATGTCCCTGAACCGTTCTTCCATTTTGAAAACTGGTTGTAAGAGTTCCATCAATATCGAACCAGAGAGTTTCAGGAAGCGATTCCCGACCGGTCAATAGTGTGTTGATGCGCTCATAACTTTTCTCAAATGCTTCAGCGTTGTTCTCAACGTCGATTGAAGGAAGCGAGTCAACCCTAATATTGGGTAGGACTGAAACAAACAATCCCCTGAAAAACGATTTTATATCCATATGAGCTCTTATCGGTTTTTGAGAAAGAATGTTGCTAATAGATTACATTTTTTATGGCTGGTCAACATCACACATCGACAACATAGAGTTCTCTTTCCTCCCTAGGCAGAAGATATCCATTTCTGACAACTTCATATACTATATTTTCCCGTGTAAAATCGTGAGGAACCTTAGACTCAATAAGCAAGGCCTGCATACCGAAAAACCTAGATATCACATCTTTACGCTCATCTTTACTGATAAAAAAACTCCAGGGCTTTTTTCTCATCTTACCGATGGAGGGACCTCCTATATATTCCGATACGCAAAATTTTCCACCACATAAAACAACCCCCGCTACGTTAATCCCTGCATTCGAGAGCATTTCCATGCGGCTAGCTTGCACCTCAGGTTTCCAAGGCTCAATAACCAAATGCCCCCCTTCTCGCGTCGAAAAACATTTTTGAAACTGAACCTTCAATACATGCCATGGATACTCACAATGATTGGCCTCAGCAGATCCAATAAGCCGATAGATTATCCCTTCAAGGCCTGAACCGAGAGGCTTATCATGGAAAGAAAAAGTCCGCCAGGTTTGGCCATATACCGTAAATTCCCGGAATCTACAATCTTTCGAAACTATCTCCATCCCGGGCCGCCAAAAAAGTTGTGGGTATTGATTTGCCAGGTCAGGATGGATCATTGTGACTGGAACGCCGCTTTCAAACGTGTTGCACGTATACTCAATAGGAGGTCTTCGACTAAAACCAAATAATGATGAAATTTTGTTTGCTATCCCTTGAAGCATTTCCCTCTTCCTACTCAATCCCCTACTAATATTATCGGCTTGTGCCCGGAAAAAGTTGCCCCTTTTCATTTAAAATCTTATTAATTGTCATCTTCATCCCATTAAAGTAAAAGGCATCCGGGATGCGTCCCTTTTCGACAGACGACATATGCACGCTCTTTGATGAAGATGGACAAGTGGTCAATCTGACGGGGATTGCTTCGTCCGCGTTTGCTTATCTCATAAGCACTATACACCTAAAAGACCCCAAAAAGAACTTAACCATAATCTGCGCTACAGAAAAGGAACAGAGTGAACTTGAGAATGACATCCGGTTCTTCTCTCAGGGAAAGGCGAAAATTTTATCATTTCCAGAGCCCGATGTCCTGCCTTATAACAGAATATCCTCCGACCCGGATATCGGGGCTCAGCGCATCAAAATCTTAAACGATTTGCTCTATGATAAGAGCGGCATACTGATCGCAACTCTCCGGGGCATCCTAAGAAAGCTCCCCCCTACCAAATTCATCAGGGAAACACGGAAGAATATTTATGCGGGAGATATCACAGACCGCGATCACCTCATCGAAGAGCTGATCGATTTTGGATACACCAACGAACCGGTGGTGGAAGACCTGGGTGAGTTTTCAGTCAGAGGAGCTTTACTCGACATATGGTCTCCCGGGGAAGAGATGCCAGTCAGGATTGAATTCGACGGGGATAAGATCATCTCGATGAAGGCCTTTGAACCATCGACGCAGAGGTCAAAAGAGAAACTCAGTGAAATTGTTATCCTGCCAGCTTTGGATTTCATCATCTCAAAGGAAAGCATCGAATCACATGTTGAAAGAATCCATAAACTCTGCGTCGACAAAGAGATTCAGCCCTCTCAGAGAAGATCCTTCATTGAAAGTTTAAGGGAGAGGATTCCCTTTCCAGGCATCGAAACGCTTCTTCCCCTCTTCCACAACGAGACCTCGACACTCACAGATTATCTTTCCGAAAACGCTCACTGGATCATCGCCTCACCTGCTGCCATATCGGAACAGGCAAAGCTCTTCTTCGATGAGCTAGCCAACACATATGAATCGAGCTCAAGTTTTGAAAGGATCGTCGAAATAGACGCCCTCTATGAAAGATGGGATCACTTCTTTGAAAGATTAAAGCAAAACAGAATCACCACTATCAACGACCTCGCGCTACCCCATACGAAAAATATCAACTGTGATACGGATGATTTGACCGAATTCCGGCAGAGATTTGGAATACAAAAGGAGAGTCAGAAAAAACTGACGCCTCTAATCGAAGCAATTGAAAAGTGGCAGCAACAACACCTCACCGTCGCGATCACATGCTCAACTCCCGCTCAAAAGATGAGGATGAAGGATATTCTCGAATGGTTGAATGTAAAAGTTTCGGATAGAGAGATCCCCTTTTGTAATTTAGGAAAGGAGAGTTCTTCTTTTGTTTACCTGATCGAGGGAGAGCTCTCAAACGGCTTTGTCTGGCAAAGCGAAAAGATCGTTCTCTTAACTGAAACCGATATTTTCGGTAAGAAGGTCAGGCGGCCCAAACCGACTACAGCACAGCTGGATCACTTCACATCATTTGCCGAACTTGAGGAGGGCGATTTTCTTGTTCATGAGATTCACGGCATCTGCAGATATTTGGGATTGAACCATCTCGCAATCGACAGTGAAGAGAGCGACTATCTTTTGCTGGAATTTTTAGGCGGCGATAAGCTTTATCTGCCCGTTTACAGGATGAAGGTGGTAGGAAGATACTCCGGCCCAGAGAATGAACCACCATTTCTCGATAAGCTTGGAAGTTTAAAATTTGAAGTCAGAAAATCGAAAGCCAAGAAGGAGATCCTCAAAATTGCCAAAGAGCTGATCGAGATCTACGCCGCAAGGATGGCGCATCCCGGAAAGGCATTCCCATCCGACGATCACCTGATGGAGGAATTTTCAGCTAGTTTCCCATACGAGGAGACTCAAGATCAGCTCAAAGCCATCGATGATATCCGATATGATATGGAAGAACCCAAACCGATGGATCGTCTGATCTGCGGAGATGTCGGCTACGGAAAAACCGAGGTCGCAATGCGCGCTGCGTTCAAGGCTGCGATGGCAGGCTCGCAGGTCGCAATCCTCGTCCCTACAACTATTCTGGCATTTCAGCATTTTGAAACATTCACAGAGAGATTCAAGGACTGGCCCGTGAAGATTGCATCGATCTCGCGGATGCAAAAGTCAAAGGAACTCAAAAAGATTCTGGAGGATCTTAAAAAGGGCGCCATCGATATCCTCATCGGCACGCACAAGATAATCCAGAAGAATGTCGAGTTTAAAAGTTTAGGACTCCTGATAATCGACGAGGAACAGAGATTCGGCGTCAAACAGAAGGAGCGTCTCAAAGAGTTCAAAAAGACTGTCGATGTGATAACGATGACCGCAACTCCCATTCCACGAACCCTTTCCATGTCGCTCTCCGGCATCAGGGATTTAAGTCTGATCACAACTCCTCCCATCGACAGGCATTCGATATCGACGCATCTTGCACGCTACGATGACGGCATCATCAAACACGCCATCAAAAACGAGATTGAAAGAGGTGGACAGATTTTCTTCGTCCACAACAGGGTGCAAACCATCCACAGTTATTACGACAGGCTTAAAAAACTTATCCCTGAGGCTCGGATCGCAGTCGCCCACGGGCAGATGCCTGAAAGAGGGCTTGAGAAAATAATGCACGACTTCAGACAAAAAAAATATGACGTCCTGCTCTGCACGACCATAATCGAATCGGGGCTCGACATCCCCTCCGCAAACACGATCATCATCAATCGCGCTGACAAGATGGGTCTGTCGCAGCTCTATCAGTTGAGAGGCAGAGTTGGAAGATCGAGCGTTCACGCATTTGCTTATCTTCTGATCCCTGAGGAGGGAGACATCACCAAAACAGCACACCGAAGGCTATCCGCGCTGACGAGATATACCGAACTCGGCAGCGGATTTCAGATAGCAACACACGATCTTGAAATCAGAGGCTCTGGCAACATACTTGGTGAAGCGCAGTCCGGCCATGCCGCTGAACTTGGATTCGAACTCTACACGAGGCTGCTTGAAAAGGCGGTGAGAGAATTGAAGGGAGAGGCAGTCACCGAGGAGATCGATCCGGAGATAAAAATTCCTCTCAAAGCATTCCTTCCCGAAGAATATATTGCCGACCCGGCTACGAGAGTCGATCTCTATAAACGGCTCTCCTCACAAGTGAATCAGGAGGATCTGGCCGACATCACAAGGGAGATCGAGGATAGATTCGGAAAAATGCCTGATGTCGCTGCCGATCTTATAAGGCTCATGGAGATCAGGCTTATAGCACAGTCCCTTTGCATCCAGAAGCTCGCTTATGACAAGAATCATCTTCTGATTTCGCTGCATCCATCAACCAATCTAAATTTTCAAAAACTTGCAGAGGCGATAGCTATGGAGGGACAGAAATTTAAGTTCTCCCCTCCTGCGAACCTCATAGAAAAGATTGAGATTCCCAAAGATGCGAATTCTTGCGAACTATTAAAAACCATTAAAAATAGCTTGTTTAGGCTCTCCCGCTATGTTAACGGGAAGGTCTAAAAAAATGTAGGGGCAACCCCCTGTGGTTGCCCTCTTAATAGGGGCAGGCACGGGGGCCTGCCCCTACAAAAACACTGAAATATCGACTTCATAAACAACCTAGTGTGGCATGTGGTGAAGAATACAATGAAACACATTAATATTACTTACATTCTTATATTTTCGTTACTAAGCATTGTCGGATGCTCTGATAAGGGGGGCGTGATTGCTACTATCGGTAATGATAAAATCTATCGGGCGGATCTAAAAGGGATGATGAATGACATTGTTCACTCCTACGGCGAGGCTCCCATCTCCGGGAAATTGAGCTGTGCTAATCTCAAAACCCAGGCGCTGAATCGTCTGATTCATGACAAGCTGCTCAATACCGAATCAAAGAAGAGAGGAATCGGGATACCAGAGAGTGAGCTGAAGAGCTGGCTCAAGGATCAAACCGGTGAGTCGCCATCTTCTGAATGGATAGAAAAACAAAGACAAAGGCTCACCAATAAAAAACTCGCGATCGCTATTTTGAACGAAAAGCTTCCACTGACCAATGAACAGATTGAAAGCTACTACCAGTCAAACAAATCGAGCTTTGTAAAACCAAAATCATTTCATTTAATAGAAATATCCGTAGATGATAAAAGCAAGGCAAAGTCAATCTTATCATTGCTTCGCGATGGCGAGAACTTTGCCAAACTTGCCAAAAAATTTTCAAACACTCCATCAGCAAAAGATAGCGGCGATCTGGGTTTCATATCATCGGAACAGTTGTCTCCCCTTTTGGTAGATGTCTTCAGCAACTTAAAGCCGGGTGAATACATCATGCAGAAGATCAACAAAGAATATAAGATCTTTGGCGTCTTAAAAACCCGGCCTGAGAAAACCCTGACTCTTGACGAGGCCAGGGAGTCGATTGTCGAAAAAATATATGGCGTCAGATCACAAATTGCGTTAAATGACTGGCTGAATGAATTAAAAAATTCGATCAACATTAAAATCAATGACGAATTGATAGGGGAGATCAAATGTCACACTTAAACAGAATAAATATTTTCATCCTAAGTGCAATTTTCACAGCAGCACTTCTGGTCGCGACTGATGCTGAATGCAACAAGGCTAAACAGAAATATAACGTGGTCGATAAAATTGCGGCGGTCGTAAATGATGACATCATAACACAATCTGAAGTTGATGAGACAGTCAGTCAGAACAAAAAGGTCACCCAGAGAGAGGCACTTGAAAAACTGATCGACGAGAAGCTCTTAAAACAGGCCGTTGAAAAATCAGATGTCGCGGTCAAAGATGATGAGCTTCAGAATACGATCGCCAATATAATGAGAAGGCAGGGAATATCCTTTGAACAGATGAAAGAGGAGCTGAGACAAAAGGGTTTGAGCTACGAGGAGTATAAAGATCAGATAAGAGAAGAGATAAAGAGCGTAAAATTCGTACAGGAGAGGATTTCGCCTCTCGTCTCCATCACTGAAAGGGATTTGCAGGATTTTTACAACCAACACCCTGAACGCTTTCAGAAATCTTATAAAGCTCATATAGCCAGGATTCTTTTTACGATTCCAAAAAATCTCACTCAGGAGGGGATGGATATCATAGTTTCCACCGCTGAAGATGTTTCAAGGATGGCAAAGAAGGGTGATTCGTTTGCAAGCCTTGCCAAAAAATATTCGAAGGGGGCTGAAGCTGCGAAGGGTGGCGACATGGGGATGATTGAGGTAAAAGATTTACCGCCTCCACTGCCGGATGCCATACCTCAGCTTTCTCCGGGTGATGTCTCTCAACCAATCTACACCCAGGAGGGGATATTTATTATAAAGCTGATCAGCTTTGGCAAGATGACCTCTGACGCCTTTGAAAAGATCCGCGAGAAAATTTACGAGCAGCTCTTTGATCAAAGGGTGAGCGAAGAAATAACCAACTTCGTTCAAAAAGAGAAAAAGAAATCATATATAGAGATCCGGTAATTATGATAGGCATAACCATTGGTGACCCACTGGGCATAGGTCCTGAAATAGTCGAAAAAGTTCTCGACCATCTACCTCCGCACGACAGGTCAATTCTCAAAATCTATGGGGAGAAAAAGGGGCGATGCTCCGACAAAACAGCTGCCAAAATAGCGTTAGATGCGCTGGATGCGGCGATTGAAGATGCAAAACAAAATAAAATTTTAGCAATTGTCACGGCACCGGTCAACAAAGCGAGGATGAAACTCGTCAATTCGGGCTTCGTCGGCCATACCGAATATCTCGCACAAAAAACAAAGACTAAAGATGTTACGATGCTCTTCGCACCACTTGATGCGACCCTCACACCTTTACCTCCACTTTCCATCGTCACAAGACACATCCCATTGAAAGATGTCTCAAAGCATATCACAAAGGATGCCATTTTAAAGGCGCTCGACCAGACAAAACACTTCCTTTCGAGGTATGAGAAAAAGTTCGATCCTAAATTAGCCATTCTGGCTTTGAATCCACACGCTGGCGACAAGGGGAGCTTTGGAGATGAAGAGATTTCCATCATCAAACCGGCGATCGATCATGCAAATGCACATGGAATTACATGTGAAGGTCCATTTTCAAGCGATGCATTTTTTGCAAGGGAGGCATACAAAGACTTTGATGGAATAATAGCCCTGTATCACGATCAGGGACTTATTCCGGTTAAGATATTGGGACAGGGTGAGATAGTTAATGTAACGCTGGGACTTCCATTTGTCCGCACATCCCCATCTCACGGCACCGCTGACGACATCGCGGGACAAAATAAGGCGAGCTACACCGCAATGCTAAACGCCATCAAGATGGCCGTGAAACTTTGTGATCGTGGATAGGTCGGGGTTTATGGATTGGTTTTTGTAGCCGCATGCTTTAGCTTGCGTTACTCAGTAACTATGCGCAGGCTAAAGCCTGTACATACGCTTTTTGCTTTTTTACCATATACCATATGCTATATGCCATATACGCCTTTGATTTCTTATTGTTCCCCATCCTTTATAACAGTATTCTCCTTCTCACGAATGGTGGCGCGGATGACGGATTTGACCATTTTGTTGCGATTCGCCCTTCCGAGAAGGGTCCTGAGATCATTATACAACTCCGGATCCATGATGAGCTTGCCGAGTGTCCCCTCTCCCCTTCTGATAGAATCTAAAATTTCCCTTAAATCTTTTGAACTGCGCCTTAAATTTATCACCAATCCTTCGACCTCTTTCTTGTCGGCGTTCTTATCAACATCGGTGACGATATTCCTGACCGCTTTCATTGTGGCAGAAAGATCTTCAACAAGCCTCTCACCCTGAGGATCATAGATCAAACCATGCAAGACCCCTTTTCCCTTTTCCACCTGCTCCATCGATTTCCTCAGAGAGGAGAGAATTCCTTTCAGATCTCCCTTCTTCTCACCATCGACGCTGGTCATGAGATCAGAGAGAGAACTGGCTGCCTTACCAATATCATCCATTATTCCACCCGCCTTTTCGGCCAATTGAAATATCGCGGTACCCTCTTCAGTCGGAATCAAAGAACCGCTTTGAAGAACGGTACCTTCAGTTGATCCCATTGTTACAAAGACAAACTTGTCTCCCAAAAGCCCCTGTGTATTTACCGTTGCGATACTATCGCTTCGAATTCTGTTTTGATAATCTTTGCCGATAGTTAAGATCACCGATATAAATTCATCCTTCGGGTCGAGTGGAAATGATATCTTTGAAACCGAACCTACCTTTAAACCGGACAATAATACCGTGGCGCCATTTCTCAAACCGGAGATGTCCTTGAACTGAGCAACCAAAGAGTAATGACGTTTGAAGAGCTTATGCTCACTTCCCAACATGAAGATCACCCACATCGCGAGCACAACGCCCACCAGCATAAAGATTCCGACTCTCAAGTCTGTAATGACAGGTCGTTTCATATCATTCCCCCGTTTCCATCTTTCCATTTATAAAATCCTGTACAACGCTATCAGAAGAACTCTTCGCCTCATCGGGGGTCCCGATAAAACGAAAATTCCTGTTGTGAATGAGCGCCAGTCTATCCGATATCTCAAATGCCCTTTGCATCTCATGCGTGACGACAACTGATGTCACCTTGAATCTCTCCTGAAGATTTACTATTAAATTACATATCCTCGTTGCATTAGCCGGGTCGAGACCCGTCGTCGGCTCATCGTAAAGGATGACTTCGGGATTGGTGGCGATCGCGCGAGCAAGCCCCACCCTCTTCTTCATCCCTCCGGAAAGGTCGGAGGGCACCATATCATTTATCCCTTCCAGCCCGACAATCTTGAGTTTCTCATTCACAATTTCATCTATCTTATCTTCCGGATAGTCAAAAAATTCCCTCAGCGGGTAAGCGACATTCTCAGCTACGGTCAAGGAATCAAAAAGTGCGGCCCCCTGAAAGAGCATCCCGATCTTCTTTCGCATATTGCGCAAATCATTCCAGGGCATCTCATTCACCGGATCACCGTTGTAAAAAACATGTCCACTATCAGGCTTTATGACGCCGAGCAGAAGCTTCAAAAAGACGCTCTTCCCGATGCCAGAGCCCCCTATTATAGTAATGGTTTCACCACGACAGACACCGATGCTCACGCCATCGAGCACCTTATGCGAGTTGAAGGCCTTATACACATCCTTGAATTTGATAAATCCGTCACAATTCATAATATAACAAGCACCAGTTTCGTCAGGAAAAAATCCGAGACGAATATTAAAATACATGAACGAACCACCGATCTGGTCGTCACCCTTCCCACACCCTCCGTTCCGCCTCTAGTGTTCAGACCTTCGTAGCAGGCGATTATCGCGATAAAAAAACCAAAGAAGACAGATTTTATAATTCCACTGTAAAAATCATCGAGAAGTACTGTATTGCGTATCTGGTCAAAATAAAATTGCGCAGTGACACCGGCCTCCTGCATCGAGATGATCATCCCCCCGACTACACCGATGATATCCGCCATGATCGTCAAAATCGGCGCCGCGATTGTCGTAGCGAGCATCCTCGGCACAACGAGCTTCTGAACAGGATTCGCGCCCATAGCTTCGACGGCGAGAACCTGTTCGGTCACAACCATTGAACCAATCTCCGCTGCTATACCGCTACCGACCCTGGCCGCAATCATAACACACGAAAGGACTGGAGCAAGTTCACGAAAGATGGCAAGACCTACTATCTGACCGATGTAGATCTTGAGCCCGAATCGACCCAGGCCAACCCCCAGCTGAAGCGCAAAGACAAGACCAGTGAAGAAGGCTATAAGGCCGACGATGCCAAACGATTTGTTGCCGATATAGTAGAGCTGACGCATCAATTCACGAAAGGCAAGCTTTGTACTGAAAAGAAGTTTGATGCTCTGGGCGCTCAAGAGACCGACGCCGCCGAAAACACTGCAGACGGAGACTATCTTTGTGCCGACCTGGGTTACCGATAAACCAATAGCCTCAACCTTATTTGTTAAAGTACCATTCAAAAGGAAAATCCCCCATAAAATTGTGCAAAATCAGATTTAACTTTGTCTGACAAACCATCTGAAACTATCAAAAGAAAATTAAAGGAACACCCACCTTTTTTCACAACCACCACATTCATATAAACAGGAGCATCATCAAGCGTCCCTCTCGTCTCCAGCGAATAGGCATCTTTTCCATCAAGAGATAGATATTTTTCTGAGATGGTGCGCCTGTTTTTAAGGGATGAGGCGAGCTCTCCAGCCAGTTGATCGAGTTTTCTCACACTATCTCCTCTTTCACAATATCCACTGGTGCTGATCGATGCATCGAATTCACGATTAAAAAATAAAATGGCCCGTGCCCTGCTTTTCAGCTTCTTCCAGTCCTTAGACAATTCACCTACATTGTAATGAACTTTCCCCGTAAGAAAGACAGTCCCATGCCTATACCCCATCACCCTCGGCCCCGGCCCCTTGCCAAAAATGCAGCCGCTCAATAGAGCAATGCAAATAATCGCAATTACAAACTTGAATCTTTTCGTCATCAACTCCCCGCTGGAAAACGTCATAAGTTTTAAGTAAAAACTGCTTATGTCCTTACTTATCACTTAAAGCTTATAACTTAAAACTGCTTTTATGACAAGAATAGAAGAAGGAATCCTACTTGTTGTCGTCCCACACTTGGAGACTGTGTCGTAATTGTCTTTTTGATGTAGCCGCCCGCGTTATAATGCGCAGGCTAAAGCCTGTGGCTACAAAATCCGAGTTGCGACACAGTCTCTTGATCCGGGGTCCAGAAAATAACATCACTCAGCCTAGACCCCGGCTCGGAGTCCGGGGTGACATTCTACAACGCATCGGAAAGAAACTTGATAATACTCTGAATCCGGATTCCGTCGATAAACCTTTCATTTCCTGCCCCCTTTAAACCAAGAAATTGTTGGATGGATTTTGATGAATGCCACAGAAAAAGTTCGAAAAAATATCATACGCATAAGACAGGAAAAGGGCTATACTCAGGAAAGACTTACCTATGAATCTGGCATGTCAAAAGGCCACCTCTCCGAAATCGAATCAGGCGAAAAATCACCAACGATCCGTACCCTAGAAAAAATAGCGGATACCTTGGAAGTTCAACTCTCAAAACTTGTGTCTTAAGGCTGTACCATGTTAAGCTTTAAAAGACTTTTTCAAAATTCTATAAAAATCGGTTACAAACCGATAAACACAAGGCTTTGAGCCAATTTTTGACTACCTAATTTCACCCTACATTCCATCCCATTTCCGGCAATGATGTTGCAAAAATGTTACAAAATGTATACGAGCTTAGTCCTTATAAAAGCGTTAGGAGCATAAAATGGAAGAGAAATTTAGGATTAGCTATAAATCAGAAACAACGTTGAATACGAATGTGATAGATGATCTAAAAACGTTGATAAATAGGTTTGAATTTTTGTTACAATTTCTTTCTTCAAAGGAAGACTTTGATAAAGAAAAATTTTCACAAACATTAGAAGAAAAGTTAAACGAGAATATTACGCTAAATGACTATACTAATATTGCACTCGAAAATTTGATAAATAGTAAGCTTAAGATACTTATTAAAAAGGCTTTTTTGAGCTTATTAGAAATTAATCCTGAGCTGTTAGCTGATGAATTAACTAACTACAATGTTGTTGCTAAAAAATCATTAAGATCAAGATTGCATCTCATGTATTATTGGGCTTCTAGTCTTGAGAACCAATTTGGTAAAGAAAAAACACTAGAGCTATTTAAGGAATATATTGATAGAATGACTGAAAGCGGCCTGAGACCTATTAAAAAAGTTGAACACTTGTCCAAACTTGTATCTTCTTCAGAGGATTTTACAGGTGAATTTAAAGATGGATTTGATCTAATAGCGTTTAAACTTGATGAAGGTCGTGTTGGAAT
Source organism: Pseudomonadota bacterium (assembly GCA_043818055.1). Lineage (GTDB taxonomy): Bacteria > UBA10199 > UBA10199 > 2-02-FULL-44-16 > JBDRGF01 > JBDRGF01. Next base: position 24,844 of record JBDRGF010000131.1, read on the forward strand.
GAAAATTTCACGCTGTAAATGGATTGAAGTTTTAAGTGAGATTGCAGATCCTGATTATATGTATGCTATAGCTTGCCACTATGATTTTCTTGCGGTTACGATGATGAATCCAAATTTTGAACTTACTAGAACAACAAGCCTTGGGTCTGGTGGAAAATGTTGTGACTTCATTTGGCATGATAAGCGATTTGACTCTCAGGTAAGGCATGAAAACGAAGATTTTTGGAAGACGATTCAGTAAAATGTAGTAGTCGCGACTTGATCTGACAGTCACTATGCACAACAAAACCAGAAGGGAGATAACAACTCTTCCTCGGCAAAAATAAACTTCTTAACAACCCCCTACACACCTTACAAGGTACACCGCCACGGCTGTGTGCATCGGAGTGTTTTATTTTGATACAGTTTTTGGTGTGATTTTTTTCATATCCCCCTCCCCTTCAGATCAATTTTGATGAGGGTGAAAAGGAATTTTTTATCTGATCCACGTATAACCTCCCAAATGTTATATCAAGTTATAAGCACTTATATCAATATAAGTGCAAATCACTTAAGGGCACCTCTAAAAACTACTTTGTTTTGTTCTTTTTGGTCGTCGTGTCATCCCCGCGAAGGCGGGGATCCAGTCTTGATAGGTATTAGCCAAATCTGGATCCCCGCCTTCGCGGGGATGACAAGCGGGAATCATAGGTTTTTAGAGGTGCCCTATAATCATTGATAATGTTTTTTTAAAAAAAACCCTCATATACGCAACTTTATCAGTCTCCTTAACCGATAATAGAGATATGGGGACTAATATATCATCAGAAGCATTTTCTCAGCTTAAGAGATTTAGGAGCAGAGTAAAGCATACGATACGCCATTTTAAATCTGAAAAGACACGATTTAGTGTGCCATGGTATAACCCTTTCGCAAGCTATGTCAGATGGTCTTCAGAATACGTATCAGAGACAGGTTTTTATCGTAATAAATTCAATCGCTGCCTATCTCGCGCTGAAAAAGATTTATCGCTATATAACAGATTGTTGACTGAAAAAAAGTTTGCGCATGCTGCAAAGCTGAGCCACTCAATTGCAACTCATTTACGAAGTGCATCCGCCGCCTGGAACCGTTATCACAGCGAGACCATTGATGGCGCCAAACTCATGGTTAACGGCTTGAAGGGCGTATCGATTATCAGTGCAGGCATCGTCGCTGGAGCAGCTGGTGGTTTTCTAGTTGCTGGCACAGCCATTGGGGCCAGCGCAGGTGCAATCTCCGTAGGATCTCATGCCGCTGGTTATGTTATTGCAAAGTCTCTTCCTGCTCCAAAAGTTATAATTGCTAAGCCTAAAAAGAAAATTAGTAAGATGAGAAGATCAGTCATTGCACAGGCGAGACTCATTTTAAAAGGAGAAACAGGGAAAAAGAAAATCGATGTGGGAAAGATGGTGCTCGATCGCTATGATTTAAAAGGTTCAAAATATAAAAAAGTCGTTGATCTTGCGCATGAATCGTTAAGCTTTCATAGAGATATCATTTCTAAAAAAACAAAAGGCATTAAAAATTTTAGAATAAAAACCATTCGAACAATGCAATATCTTTATCGCCAGATGATTTTCAACTATCAGGGTAAACGGCCAGATGTAATTCGATTACACGTTAGCAAGGGAGTCAACTGTAAAGGCAATACAAAAGGGGTTCACAGCTTTTTGACTGTCGGCAAAAGACTACCAAAAAACCATACACTCATTATTTATGAGTATAAAAAACACTGGGCTCCTGGAGTCATGGTAAAAAAAACGAATGAAGAATATGAATTTTGGGATCTGATGGAGGGAAAAAAATATAAAAAGGCACCAACACGCGTATTATATGCAAGAAAAGCTATTGCCTATGAGACACTGACTAATATGAACGAAAAACCAAACGTCTCGCGTCGATCAATTATTGCTGTAAATGCTAAAGTAACAAAATATCCATCAAAAGCTCCCAATCAGGCGTATTTAAAATCACCATATAATGAAAATCAAAAAGACTTTATTTTGTCACAAAGACCGACTGGAATGTTGACTATAAAGCAGTCTCAGGAGAGTTCAGTTTATGATTTAAACCATATACCCTGGATTCCTTTTTCCGTATATCTAAAAATGTACAACAAAAATTTGTCAATTCAAGATGCAAAAAAAGCTGTTTCAAGAGCTCTATTAAAAAGTGAAAGTTCATTTTTAAATGAATATATAAAGGATCCATCAAAAATAGAATATACTTTGCAGGAAAAAAATCTGATTTCAATCAAGCATAGAGGGATGGCAGTATTAGAACTTCATTTTAACAATAAAAAAAGAAAAATTGTGATAATTAGAGATGACCTTCTCAATCGAGCAAGAAATGTCAGAATGATACTGTATGCTACAGACAACAGAGGTCCAATTGCTGCGTTTTTTCAGAGTACCTTATTAAAACCATTTATTTTGATTAGAAAACATTTAGTCGCTTTTTTAAGAGGATATGACATTGCTCGTTCTAAGGATAACTACAAACTCCTCGCTGAACTGGCATATATACTACAGGATATTTCTACCGAAAAACCCAAAGCAAAAAAGCATTATCCATTCGTTTCTCATTTAATAAAAAAAATCGGTTTGCAGGTTAACGCATTTTTTTCATCTGTTCTTTCAAATCCAAGGCGATTTGTAGTTTTTTGCAATTCACTGAGCATAAGAAATTTCAAACAGCTACTGCATATAATTCGACGATTAAAAAAATGTGCAAACAGGAAAAATAAACAAAAATTTAATCGTATTATACAGCTTATTACATTTGGAAAACCGACTAAAAATGCGAGAATAATTCCGATCTATATTTCGAGTAGAGGCAAAACTATTAAAAGAAAAATCAAACCAATGGAAACAAAACCATCCAAACAAATTAAAAAGAAATTCTATAAAAATGGCATCTACAAGATGACTCACAAACGATATTTGTTGATGCTTTTTGGGCTTGTATATCTCCAAAATTTATATAAATTTTGGAATCCAACACTCTCACAAATATTAATTCAGGGTAAATATTTCAGTATTCATGCCTTAAAACAGGTTTTTAAAACTATCTATCTAACACCTTATTATAAACCTGGTAACGATACTCGGAAAAAAAGAGTCAACGCCCTCCGCGCCAGTAGACAAAAAAACTTGAATGGTCCTATCTTTAAGTCGAATACGAAATCGACACTCTACTATCTGTCTCGACCTTCACTAATGAAAGATCGCTTTGCGATGGAAATTATTGGTAAATTTTTTACACAGGTTAAAGCGAAAAGAGATTATAAAAACATCTCGTTACATAAGTAATAACGTAAGCGCCTAGGGAAGCTAACAATTACCCATAAGTTTAAAGGAGCATTCCTCATAGAGAATGTGTCGCAATATTGTTTTTTGTAGCCCAAGATATCCTAAAACAACATGTTTTGCTTTTTGTAGGGGCAGCCCCCTGTGGCTGCCCGGGTTTTATCGGGTCGGCACAGGGGCCGACCCCCTACATAAATGCAATTGTTAGGACATCCTAGTTATAGTGAGATGGAGAATTTGATCCAACGGTTATTTGGAGAGGCTGGCAACGGCTAATAGATATTGCTGATACATGGCTCATTTTTCACACCACTTAACTTATGGGTAATCGTGAGCCCAGAAGGTGAAAGATGAGAATATTTTTTCATCATTGGTGGAAGATGTTCCAAACAAAGTAGAGAGATCATTTTTTTATAGAGTCACGATTTGATATTCAGGAGATATAGATACAGAGCTGATTATACAGCGAGCAAAAAAAAGGAAAACTCCTTTCGTCTCTCAGAGGGTGTGTGTAAAAGGGTAAGTGTTAATCAAGCCAAATACACAAGAAGATGAGTTTTCCGATGAAGATGGAAAAAGAAACAAAATAAGAAAGTAAAAAGAAGGAGGTGAAAACACTCAATGGGCGGGTGTTTTCTGAGAGATTGATATCAGCCGGTTTTTGAGTGACATCCGGTTGACAGAGGCAGAAAAAACACGAAAAAGGAATTTGGAGGAAAAAACCGGTTTTTTTTGAAAAAAATTAACCTCCAACTAACGAAAATCTCTAATCTTTTTTTAAAGTGTCGGATTTTATTGTAATGAGGCAACTTTTGAGAGATGTGTGACGATAATAGAGATAGGGGGAAATTCTAAAGGATAAATAATGGCAGTTAATAATAAAAAAATAGGAAAAGCGACCGATTTACCGCAGTTTAAATGGTTTAGATGCAATAGAACGACTAATGCAAACAGACCAAAGCGGGTGAGTATATCTTCCAGTTTCCTTTTAAAACTCCATGATAAACCGATTTTTAAAGGGATAATTAAATGGTGGATGCATAACCATGCCTGCACGCAAAACTTTAGAGGTATAGATTTAATTACGATTCACAGTATTGATCTAAAATCTGGATCGATATTTATTAGCGGAGAATTTAGATATGCTGGAACGGACAGAATTGGCTTTGACAAATCTCTATGGCTCTATGCAACGACTGTTACACCTCTTAACATTAGCATTTTAAATAAAAATAGCGATATTGAAATTTCTAATCTCGTCAAAAAGATTGAGAAAAGAACCGGATCCACGCAGAAGATCAGCGAAAAAGAATTAAAGCTTCTCTACAATAATCTCAAAGCAAAACTTGCGCAAAGCAAAGGAAAAATACGACCATCAACTTCATTAAGTGCCGAAGTATTACTGGTTACCCTTGAGGATCGTTTGCCGATCAAGAATCTCGATTTAACAATGCAACTCTCACCTGAGTTATCAGAAAATATGAAAACACTTCCCCACAATCCGACACTTTAAAAGTATCAAATCGACCTTAGTACATATCTAAACGCTCATAAAGCTTAAATGGGACTGTTCCATTTTTCACGACAGAGGTGAAAATCAAAAAACATCAATTTACTCGCTGTTACTTACAAAA
>JBDRGF010000132.1:0-3858 GCA_043818055.1 Pseudomonadota bacterium
CGCAATCTTCGCCTTCATCGCTGAACCAATCCTCTTTCGCATATCTTGCTCCTTTCCTATGGGCTTGCCTTGTTTTTTATCCCCAATTTTACACCTTATTCAAGCCCCTTTTTTGGTCCAGTTTTTGCCAACCATTATACAACGCTTGAAAATGGTGCCAAAGTAATTTTAAAAAGCTGCTCCAATGGCAAAGGCGGGATTCACGCAAATAACATTGCAAACATGATATCGAAGATCTTTCCTCAGACCGTTATAGAAGCATCTCGCAACACCCAGAATCATCGCATAAAACCTTGCAACAATAGCAATCAGTATTGTTTTAAACTCGATGCACCTAAAGATAAGCTATACATCATTCATCCACAGAAATGATCCCATAACGACCATTTTTACCCCTTATGGGCGCGTTACTCATTTCAAGTCTCCATTAACTTATCTGCCTAAACACCTACAACCTATCCACCTGAACAGCTATCTTTCATACTTCAGATAATAGATTTACCCTATATTTCAAATGGTTAAGTTAGAAATTAGCACCATTATCCAAATTGGTATAATACTTAAAAGATAATTTTATTATCCTTTTTGGAGGTAATGGGATTGACATTGTATCAGGAACCCTGTTTAGGAGAGCTCATGCGAAAAGGTAGGATGAAAAAGGCGGGGTGCAGCTGTGAGAAATGTTCGGAATTGTGCAAGAACGAGCCTGGGTGGTTTTTGCATGAGGAGATTGAACAGGTTGCCCGGTTTTTGGGAATTTCAAAGGATGAATTCGTAGAGAAATATTGCGAGACTCATCAACTTGGCAATGCCCTCCCCCTCTCGCCAAAGAGAAAACAAAAAAAGAAAGAGTGCATATTTTTTGAAAACGGATTGTGCAAAATTCACGAAGTCAAACCGTTCGAATGCAAAAAGGTCTTCGGCTGCGAAGCACAGAGAAAACATAAGAGGATAAGAGAAATCATTGCAAAGAGTTGGGAATGAAAAAAATAAGTTTTAAGCTGTAGTAGTAGATACTCCTCATCACTAGTTGATTTCCTGGTTAACGCAAAACAGAACAACCCTCCACTTCTATCACACTGCATGATCGTTCTATGCCAAGACTGTTATCCCGGATATTTTCCAGTAATATAGTTTTCGAATTGCCGTAAAAGATATCCTTGTTCAGAGATTACAAATTTAACAAGATCTCCGATCGAGATAATTTGAATCAATTTTTCGTTGTCAAGTACAGGCAGATGCCTGATATGTTTGTCTGTCATTAATGCCATACACTCCGAAGTGGTATTGCTGGTCGTGACAGAACGCACAGGGGAACTCATTATCTCCCGCACAGTTGTTTCGCTTGAGCTCTTGCCAATCAGAATGATCTTGCGAGCATAATCCCGCTCAGAAATGATACCGATCACCTTATCACTATCATCGACAACTACCAATGCCCCAATCTCTTTTTCAGCCATCAACTTGAGTGCATTGAGCACTGTGGCATCGGGAGAAATTGTCCACAATTCACATCCTTTGACATTCAATATCTCACTGACCTGTCTCGAACCACATTCATGCGTTTCAATGAAAGATGCAAGATTAGTTATCCCTAGACCTTCTCTCTCATATATTAACATATTTGCCCCCCCTTTGATCGATTTTGACGCGTATTATCTTACGTAAATTGAAAGGAACAATTAATATATGGTCATGTAACTGTCAATTGGAAAAATAGCGTAATATTTCAATTATTTATTTGACACTCTTTCGTCGTTTATGCAAAGAAATTGCCGCGTTAACGAATTAAAAGGAGATCAAAATGAGTGATGGCATTGCTAATCTGATTATGAGCCCTTTTGTTTTGATGTTATCGGTGGTTTTTTCAGGAATGTTACTGGGTAAGATTCAATTCAAAAAACTCAGCTTTGGTGTATCAGGAACATTATTTGCAGGGTTAATAATAGGCTGGGGAATTTTAAAATATGCCAATTCTGTTACTGAAACTAGTGGGCATTATAAGTCAGCTCAAAGTCTTATAGGCGCCGGTGTCATTGATAAAAATCTTTTCACACTATTTTTGATCCTATTCATCGCCTCAGTTGGATTATTGGCTTCAAAGGATATTGGGCCGGTTATAAAAAAATATGGAATTAAATTCGTAACTTTGGGTTTTTTGATTACGTTTTTAGGTGCCCTAACCACTTATGGAATGACGCTCTTCTCAGACAAAGCAAATCCCTACGAGGTGTCAGGAGTTTACACTGGAGCCCTAACAAGTTCACCTGGACTTGCAGCTGCATTGGAAACAGCAAGAGATCACTCAACACAATGGGCTTCCAAATATTCAACTTTGTCAACTTATGAAAAAAGTAGATTTCAAATGTTCTTAAATAATGGTGAAGAACTAGGCACAGCCGAGTTTACAAACAAAGACAACAGTAAATTTGTAAAGAATGCTGAAGCCGGGATCGGGGTGGGACACGCAATCGGTTATCCCTTTGGCGTTTTGATTGTCATTCTAGCGGTTAATTTATTCCCCAAATTATTTAGAATCGATACAGAAGAGGAGAAAAAAATATTTCTCCGAGAGATGAGCGAGGCTAAAAGTGCTTCCGGTGATAAATTAGTAGAGGAAACGAAGTTTAGTTTAATAGGATTTAGCCTGGCCTGTTTACTTGGATATTTGTTAGGCAGTATTAAAATCAATTTGACGTTATTGGGCCTTGGCTACTTTTCATTAGGTGCAACCGGTGGAACTCTAATTGCATCTCTTTTACTGGGTCATATTGGTAAAATCGGTCTTATCAACTTTAGAATGGATAGCCAGGTTTTGGGTGTACTTAGACAAATTGCGCTCGCTTTTTTCCTTGCTATAGTCGGTTTAAGATATGGCTACGAGTTTGTTGATGCCTTAGCTGGTGCTAGTGCATATTTGGCATTAATTTCCTTGGTAGTGGGTGTGGTATCAATGCTTCTCGGATTTATTATCGGTCGTTATGTCTTTAAGATAAATTGGTTAATGTTAGCGGGTTCAATTTGTGGCGGAATGACTTCAACTCCGGGTCTCGGCGCTTCCATTGACGCAGTTGGAAGTGATGCCCCGGCATTAGGATACGGCGCCACCTATCCATTTGCCCTATTGGGAATGGTGATTTTTACGATTATTTTGCATAAACTTCCGATTTGAATCAGGCCCCCGTTTGACTATACAAAAAGAGATAAAACGCTTAGTTCGTTGTATTCCTATCCAGGTTTCAGAGCATCAGGACAACTTGAAGGAACGTTCAGGGATCCTCAGGCGAGGATCGTTGTTCTGCATCGAGCCAATCTTGATTTGAACGGAAAGACATCACTTAAACAGCTGCTCAAAATCAATAAGCGATTGAACGCTGCATATATGTTAAAGGAGAGTTTTGGTCAGTTGTGGAGCTATCGTACAGAGGGATGGGCCAGAGCATTTTTCGAGAGGTGGAAAGAGGGACTCAAGTGGCAGCGCCTCACACCGTACCGGAAATTTGCAGAAATGATAGAGCGTTATTGGGACGGGATCACCTCATATTGTCATCCGGAGAACAAGGTGAGCTTAGGTTTTGTAGAAGCGGTCAATAACAAAATCAGGGTATTGCAGCGAAGCGCATACGGTTACAGGGATGAGGAATATCTGGAACTCAAGGTGATCACATCTTTTTTGCCGCCGTTATGAAGCGGTTTCTAAAAAAGGCATTTTGCTAAAGAGCTGGTAAAGGGATGTAAGCAGGGTTATCCACATTGCGCAGTGAAGGAACCGTAAAAGTTCCGTAACGTAGCATTGTGGGTAACCCGTCATATTGCGACAAATCCGGCAGATTCTCTCCGCTGACTTTTTGGCCACGA
>JBDRGF010000133.1:0-6380 GCA_043818055.1 Pseudomonadota bacterium
AAATACAAAGCTAAACTTATCAACCAGATCAATCCTGTAGCTGCTATCGAGAACCATCTCAATGCAAGCGACAACCCCAGCGCATCTTATGGCGCCGAAGTGATACACTATCAAGGCTCAACAAAGGGCGAAAAACTCGCAAAGAATTTATCAAACAGATTTTCATACCTTCCCGTCAAACAGAAGGGAACGACAGGAAGAAACGATCTATATCTTCTCAAATCAACCCGCTGTCCCGCCGTAATAACAGAGCCTTTCTTTTTCTCACATCAGGTTGAACAGAAGCTTCTCGAGTTCAACAGGGGAGTCGATGTCGTAGGCAAGCTCATCGCCGAAGGGATCAACAGCTGGGTGACAATGATTTGAGGAAACTCAATCTAACATGATACCAAATCACAAAAGCTGAATACCGTGTCGGGCGCAAATATCAATCATCTCCTGCGGCCAGATCGATACCTGGATCTCACCTATGTGCGCTTTGCGAAGGAAGAACATGCAAAGGCGGGATTGGCCGATTCCTCCTCCGATTGTCTGAGGGAGTTCACCATTTAAAAGTCGTTGATGAAAGGGGAGCGATGCCTTCTCTTCCTCATGACGAATTGACAACTGACGCTTTAGCGAATCGGCATCTACGCGAATGCCCATTGAAGATAGTTCGAAAGCTCGTTCGAGCAGGGGATTCCAAATCAGAATATCGCCATTGAAGCCACGATGTCCATCGGAGGTCGGTGTTGACCAGTCATCATAATCTGCAGCCCTGCCATCGTGTGGTGAGTCACCTTTGAGATCATGCCCGATACCTATGACGAAGACTGCGCCATGCTCCTTGCAAACCGCATCTTCGCGCTCCTTTGGGTTCTTGTCTGGATAGAGCGCTTCGAGTGTTTCGCTATGAGTGAAATAAATATTCGGCGGCAATATCGATGAACCGATTTGGGGATAGTGCAGACAGACATCGACCTCCGTAGCACGTATAACGCCGTAGATCTTTGTGACGATCTCTTTAAGAAAATTCAAATTCCGTTCATTCGGCTGCATGACTCTTTCCCAGTCCCACTGATCGACGTACAGGGAATGAAGATTATCCAGCGTTTCGTCGGGACGAATCGCATTCATATCAGTATAGAGCCCCTCGAGAGGGGCAAACCCATAATCTGCAAGGGCCTGACGCTTCCACTTTGCGAGCGACTGAACGATCTCGCCGGCTTCGTTCATATCCCTGATGTTGAATCTTGCAGGCTCTTCCCAGCCGTTCAGGTAATCGTTGATCCCTGTCTTTTGACTGACAATGAGCGGGGCAGAGACCCTTTGAAGGTTTAAATTGACCGAAAATCTGTTTTGAAAACCATCCTTGATAAACTTGATAGCCCTCTCAGTATCGCGCAGATCGAGTAGAGGTGTGTAATTTGCAGGTAGCGTTAAACGGGATTTCATATTTTTGCCTTTCAATACACTAGCGCGTAGTAGATCACATAAAACCAGCTGAAGATGCCGTGGATGATTGCGAAGATGATGCTGTGGTTTATCGACCAGCTAAGGATCATAGACAGAGCACATCCCATACTGATGCCGACGTTCATCGGTGTGTGGTAAATCGACCTTGCCATAATAACCCTCCCTTAAAAAAATGATAAAATGAGAACCTTTTTCGATAAAGTAGCACAAACAGTGTAAAGAAGTAATACTTTATTAAAATTTAGGAGGCCATTTATGAAAAGAATCACGATAGTAATCCTGTTTATGCTGGTCAGCTCATATGCAAACGCTCATGAAGAGATGCTTAGTCCCCTTGATATGATAGACTTTCCTGCCTCAACAAACTTTATATATACAATTAATTTTGAAAGTTTCCCAAAAGATAGCAAGGAGCCTGTGCTGCCAAAGGAGCTTCAAGAGGGGATGATAAAGCTTGAAAGAGTTGGTGAAAAAGAGGCTTTAACCTTATATACAGACCTTGCAAAAAAGTATTCGGATTACTCTGTCACATATACTCAAATTCCTTTCGATTCTTCAACTGTTGAAATATTTTTCGCTTCAACGCCCGGCAAAGATAAGCGCAATCTTGTGGCAGTTCAAAAATGGATTCAAAGGGTTGAGCCTTATTTTATCAAAGGGGAGAACTTCTTCAAAAACGCAATGTCCGATAATAAAACTAGCGCAGAACTTCTCAAAGACCATTTTGTCTTTAAATACCATTTCGATTATTTCAAGGAGATCAAAGGCCTCGTCAATAGGCCAGGAAATTCAATAACGACAAAAAGTGTTATGATTCAATACTATGATTGGCTAACTAAATTAACCTCTGAAAAAAGCATAGAGCTTGTGAAGGATATTTTGAAGGCTGAGCCGAAAAGTATCCGATATAAAAACATTTTGGGAACTTTATATATCGGAAACGTTGTTTTCAGTTACTTCGATGAGATCTTAAAAAAGCCCAAACTTGATGATGAATTTGATAATTATATTAAGCAAAAGAGTAAAAGTAAAAACTTCGCTGAGGGCGTAAAGATATTAAAACCGCTGTGTGAAAGGAAAAATATAGAAAGGGCTTGTTATGACCTGGGAATTGGCTATTTGTTTCAGCTAAAGCATGAAAGGGCGAAAAAAATCTTTTATAAGCTCCTTGAACTAAATCCAGCAAACAGAGATGCCATCGACGGATTGTTGATCTCTTTTGATCTCACATTTGACACACCATACTATAGCAGCCGTGAACTAAAGGATGCAGAACACTTGTTGAGCGTGATGACAAATTTCCTGGCCATAAGCAAAGATGTAACTGTAAATGACTATCAGGTTGCCGCAAAGATCAGCTTTGAAACCGGAGATTTCAATCTGGCAATGCAGTTTGTCGATAAAGGTCTAAAACTATATCCGAATGATAAATTTTTATTATTTGGAAAGGCGTTGATACTCGCATATCAGGAAGAGATCGATCCCGCGTTGAAAATTATAAGTACGTTAATAAGTGAATGCAGCAACACCAAAAGAGTTCCCTGTGCGCTGAAACAGGATGAGGCTTATCTATTAGAAGCATATCTCTTGAAAGCCATGGATATGGGATGATGATGTGAGATGCTGCAAAATGAGCCCTTATACCGCCTTGTATTTTCACCTATACGAATAGGTCGCCCCACGGGCGACCTATTGAAGACGATTCCTTGAAGAAATTCATCTTTAATAACCGGAAACCTAATATTCACCACCCAACGGGTGGAGAATTTCTTACAGGTTTTGACCCCAACTATTGAGCTCTCATGTTCACGTAGAGCGAGTCAGCACATGATTTCTGCGAAACGGAATCTGTATGTTGTGGCTGGATAAAAGAACCCTGGAAGAACAAATTTTTACACTCAACAACTGTAAATAATGATGCAAGTGTGACGAACTCGGCGAAGATGGTAAATACGATGAAATTGAAAAATTAATCGCACAAATGCATGATTCAATAGTATCGATCGATAGAAAAACATTTTATGATTTTCGCATGAACACGAATAAACTGAATTGCGGCTACCGCATTTATAGGGATGATCGTGACACCATAAAGAAAATCACAGCCTACTGCTATGACAAATTTGACCAAAGACACGAAACCGAGCTTTCCGAGGATGCAGTGGTTCGTTTCGGGAAATATTATTCTTTGCATGAACGGTCTGGCCAAGAACATAACGCCCGCCATCGAATATCAATGACTCTCAAAGCATCATCACCCCATGTCCATTGTTTAAAAAATTGGAGAGGGGGCACTTTGGGGGAGGCTTCCCCCTCTCCTCGAACTCCCCGTATATGGGAAGTTGCGTTATCTAAATTGTTTTTTTCATAGCAACAATCATGCCAATAAAGATCAGTTGATGGATCATTGAAATTCAATCAGTTGCAAACCTTGTAGAATGCTGAATTTCAGTCGAGTTCACAAATTGAGACTCATGATTCGGATTTCGGGAAAATGAATCGACAGCGCAAAGGATGATTTTTTCACAATGTTAACAGCTTCGCCATTTCAAATGATCTTTGAGATTCCGAAAAATGGAACTAAATCAATTATTTTTCGAAGCGGAATAGCGCTAAATTCCTGTAAAAACGGCTTTAGGACGAAAAATCCTGCTTGGCATATTTATTGCTATCCTATATTCAGACATTCAATTGCGAACAAATACGATACTGAGCCTTAAGAGACGCAACGGTGATAAATTATACGAAGGAGGCGCATGAAAACCGACGACACAACACGCTTTGAGACGATCCAACAGCTCTCATCCCAGTTAGCACATGATTTCAGATCGCTCTTATCGACCCTTCAATGGTATTTCAAAGATCATATGGACGATAAGGAGTCATTGGAAATGGCCCTCGAAAGTGTCGATAGCATGGATAAAATGGTTAAAAGGTTTTCGGATTTCGAAGATATAGATTCGTTACATCGTTTTCCGATATCGATCCGGGAATTATTCGATACACAGGTCAAAGCCGAGATAACGGGAATCGCTCAAAGCATCAAAGCGAAACTGAATTATTACCTCGAAGAAGAGCTATGGGCACATCTTGATGACTATAAGATCGGACGTATGATAGTTTATCTGGTGGAAAATTCGGTTCGCATTATCGATCATGAGGAGGGAATGTGCAATTTATCGATTATGCCGGAGCACATGGATCTCATCTTCAGAATAAGCAATAACTGCAGCGCAGAAAAGGCTAAGAAGATCGTAAACGGGGAAGACGCATATTTTACGAGGAAGACGATGCTGAACACAGCATATTGCGAACATATAATCGCAAAACATGCTGGAGAAATGACCATCAAGGCGGAGGATAAAGGTGTCACATATATCGTCCGGCTTCCTGATGCTATTTTGGATTCTAAGATTGCAACGGAGGCCATCAATTATGCCAGATACATCGAAGAGAAATCGGAAAGCAGCGATAGCAGTTCCGACTCCGATTCGACTCCTAAACCTAAGCTTAAGGAAATACTCGTAGTTGATGACGACCCTTCGATTATAAAACAATGGACTAAAATTATTTCGCAAAGGCTCAACAAGATACCTATCGCTTTTACCCAACCTGATGAAGTTGAAAATGTCGATTTCAAAAAAATCAGCGCCGCTATCGTTGATTACCAGTTCGATAACAGCTCAATGACCGGGATCGACATGATACGACTTTTGAAAAGAAAAGGGGTAATGGTGATTCACCTTTGTACCGGTAATTTCAAAGACAGCAAATTGCGCCAGGATGTGGGAAAATTGAATATATCCTCGATCATACCGAAACCGTTAAGCGAAGAGGGAATAAAACAGTTTTTGAGCTCACTTGACACCTTGATCGTGTAGAAATATAAACTCACGAAGCGAAGGCGAGGCTTTGTGAGTAAACCGGAAATCGATATTAAAAATCGGGACATAGAAAACGATGACGCGAATCACAGGATACTCTGTGTCGATGATGACAAGGCATTTCTCTATCGCATTAAACAAATCCTTAAAGCATATCACGTTGTCACCGCGATGACCGTTAAACAGGCGCTGCAGGTTATGCACAACCAGCAAATCGATACCGTTTTGCTCGATATCGATTTGAACGGAGAGAGCGGCCTGGATGCGCTTGCTCAGATCAGAAAAGAATATCCGTCGATGGACATTGTCATGGTTACCGGTCACCGCAATCCTGAATTCATCGTCAAGGCGATCAAATCAGGCGCCAGGGATTATGTCTGCAAACCGATAAACCCTCCGGAGCTGATAGCTTGTGTGGAGAAAGCCAAAAGGGCAAAAGAAGAGGGCGAACGTGTCAGCGCTTTGATCGGCGAATTGGATTCTGTCGATATAACCTCAAGGATAGTGGGACACAGCAAGAGGTTTCTCAATTTATTGAGGACAGCCGATAAGGTCAAAGGCCATCACGACGCAAATGCCTTGATAATGGGCGAGAGCGGGACAGGTAAAGAGTTGTTGGCTCGCTACATCCATCGACTCGAGGAGAATTCGAAAAGGCCGTTCATCGTCGTCAATTGTGCCGCAATTCCTGACAATCTCATCGAATCGGAGCTCTTCGGCTATGAAAAGGGTGCGTTTACCGGCGCAATAAAAAATAAATTAGGCAAGTTCGCAATAGCCGATGGCGGGGACATCTTTCTCGATGAGATAAGCACATTGAAACCCCAAACCCAGGCGAAGCTATTGAGGGTATTGCAGGAAAAGGAATTCTGTCCGCTTGGGAGCAATAACCATGTGAAGTCGAATTTCAGAGTGATCGCAGCGACGAACGACAACCTTGAGGAATTGGTGTCGAAAGGGGAGTTTCGTTTGGATCTCTATCATCGTTTGAAAATTATCACATTGACCATACCGCCTTTGAGAGAACGAAAAGAAGATATT
>JBDRGF010000134.1:0-2863 GCA_043818055.1 Pseudomonadota bacterium
GAAGGAGATCATGAGGAAATTAGGTGTTCCCCCGCTTCCCGCTGCCTTTCTATGAAAATGTAGTGTATAAAATGGATGTGGCAAAGTTGTATATCAATGATTATTAAGGGTAATTAGAAAATGGGGTGTCAAACTTCGGCAGCCATTGCTGGTCGAAAGTAATCGGACAATAGCTCAGCTCTCACCGGAAGCGCAAAGGCGTCATCCAATATTCTTTTAATCTGACCTCCGCTCATGCCGTTGGCAATGTTTTGATAAACCATCCAACAAATTAAGCCGTGTCCGTATTTGCTTTTGATACCGCGATGCTTTTTCCGAGAATAATATTTGTGACACTCCGTGCAAGAATAATCAACACCAGAATATTTAGTGACCCACCTCTTCATTCCACCTTGAAAGATTTTCAAATCAAACAATTTTTTCGAAAAGTGTTGGCCGCTATGAAATTTATTATTACCGCAATAAGAACATTTGCGTGGCGGCCTAAATTTTACGCATTTATTAACCCGTCCCGACAACCTCTGTTGTATTTTTTCTTTTTTTACAACTTGCAAAATACTATTACTTGTTCGGAAATATACTTTTTCCTTTTGATAATCAAAATATGCACAGCGGTTTATATAGTCTAAATCAGGAGAACAATAAACGGTACTGTGCCAATTGCGAGGGTCATGTTCATCTTGTGGTTTTTGCTCACATATATATTCTAGACTTTTACCGTCATTATTTCCCTCATTATTATTTGCACTAATGCCAGAAAGAACACCCGTTATTTTTTTCAGGGCCAAACAATCTTCAAGGTTATATTGAATCAACTGCTGTTTTAATCCACCATCCTGACTTTTATCCCAATTTTTTTTCCAAAGCACACTTTCCCATCCTGATGCATTCTTTTCAGTCCAATGAAAACCCAGGTAGGCCCCTATATCTTTTAACTTATTCGAGTAAGTCGGGAAGTAAACGTAACCGTAAATCTTAGACAAAACATTTATCGATTTATTGAGTATGCCGTCTATCTCTCTGCTCTTATGTCCCCCAAGTTTTTTCTGCATTTTTCTTAGAAACTTTGTTTCATAGCTTCCATAGTGGTATAAAGAACAGTCTGCGTAATTTTTCAATAAATGTGAGAACTGCATAAAAATTGTATCTTCGCCTTTCTCATCGTCAGCCCAGAAGGAGTACCGTTTCTCTACGCTATTTTCAACAATCACCACACCGATCAAATAATAGTAGTTTTTAAATGGATCGCCTTCCACATCAAAAAATATTTGCGCATTTGTCACAGGAAACTGTGGTCGTTCATAAACATAAATCTTATTATTTTGAATTGAGAGGGCTTGGAGTTCAACTAAATGCTTCTTCGAATATACCTTTGTGCCTTTTCTTTTTCGGCGTGGTCGGAAGGTGTATGAATACTGCGTGACGGTAAATATTCCTTTATTATGTAGCTTCTCGATCTCCTTTTCACTGAGTGCACTCAGAAGACTAAGGTCATCTTTGTCCTTCGCTGCCGCCATACAGTCTGCCTGAAACTCGCACATTTTACAATGATCATTTAGCCGTAATGACGGTGCCGTATGTGTTTCCATCATCTTGCCAATCTCTTTTTCTACTTTGCCTGCCGCCTTGATCAGAGATGCGAGCTGCACCTTTGCTGAAGAGAAATTATCTCCAAAAATAATTTTACCGATAGTCGGCTCTACCTTCTGTTCGTGGCTTAAGGTCAAGCCACAAAATGCCAACAAGAGCTTGTCCTGCTTGGTTATCTTTCGCTGGGGTAAAAAGAGAATCGGATGATAGACTGGTTTGTGAGGGGAAGATTGAGATGCCAGTTCTACTGCATCAAGGATAAGAGAGTTTTTATTATTTGAAATCGAAATGGCGGTGGCAATAGAAAGGTTCTGCTTTTTAACATCTTTGAATGTACCGGTTAGAATGAATGGTTCTGTATTGCGTTCAGCTCTTAAGAGATGCTCTCTCGCTCGTTGGCGATATTCAGCGTGTTTATCATCTTGATATATCTCCAAGTCGCCTTTAACACCGCTCTCCCCTGAAAACTTGAGATATGCTTTGTACTTACACCGAATGTAATCGATGAATAACCTATCAGATATCGGGATTGGCATTGTGGCCTCCCAATTACCATTGTCCTATAATATGAGATTTGTTTGATAAGATGTCGGTTTTTTTAATAAGCAGAGTATATGAAAATGGCGATTGTGTATCAAGAAAAAACGACCCTAAGAGATGGAGTGATGATAACTATTGCCAGTTGAAAGAAAGTATGCCAGTAAAAATTGCCGTATGCTTTGTTACAGGAAGTTAGTCACACCCCCACATCCACCATTATTCAAGCCCCATTCACCCTCTCCTTCAATTCCTTCCCCACCTTGAAAAACGGCAGCCTCTTTGATCCCACCTGAGTCTTATCCCCGGTCTTTGGATTCCTTCCCGTATAACCTTCATACTCCCTCACGCAGAAACTCCCGAAACCCCTGATTTCAATTCTTTTACCCTCCATGAGAGAGTGTGTGAAACCATCAAAAATCATGTTGACGATCTCGGATGCATCTTTCTGAGTCAGATTTTCTTTGGTGGATAAAGCGTCGATCAGATCGGATTTGGTCATGGGGTAGCTCCTGGTTGAGACGGTGCAGTTCATCTGTTGATGAAGCAAGCATCAAAAACAGCAATATGTCAATATAGATTCGTATTATAGGTAACCTGAATCAGTGGCATTCAATATGCTTGCCACGTAAAATGGTTAAAAACGAACGCCTGACCCGGCCCCTTCATTTGAAGACAGCCGGCATCACGCATCATCAGGAGGCCCATGACGGCCAACATGGATCAACCTACAAAA
>JBDRGF010000135.1:0-15374 GCA_043818055.1 Pseudomonadota bacterium
AAATTTGATGCTTCCCCCGATCAAAAATTATGCTATCATTGCACCTACTTTAAAAGAGGATGTCGCGGCATATAACAATGGATCCATTTCAACTAGACAACATTGTTTCCAAATTACGGGAGTATTCAGCCCCCTTGGCGCTAAAGCTCTCTCATAAACCACAATTGCTGGAATATTTAAAGAAAAACATCGATGCGAAATGTTCAAAGGATGACCTTGTCCGCGAATTCGAAACTGTCGAGGGTTCTGCCCTAGAGAAACTCTACAACTTCAAATACCAGCAGCTTTTTCTTTTGGCCGCAAGGGATATCAGAGGTGATGATATACAGGATATCCTCACCCAGTGGAGCGCTGTAGCTGATATAATTGTGAACCAGACTTACAATCTCATCCTGGACCAGATGATTATTGAGAAGGGAAAACCGACGTCACCAGGGTGTATCATAGCCCTTGGAAAGTTGGGGACAAGAGAACTCAATTTCAGTTCGGATATCGACCTGCTTTTCATTTATGAAAAAGAGGGTGTGAACGAAAAAGGACTTTCCGATCACGAGTTCTACACCAAGCTAGCGTCAAAGGTTACTGAGGTTTTGACTAAACAGACTGAAGCCGGTTTTTTATTCAGAGTCGATCACGATCTCAGGCCAGAGGGTGCGAATGGAGTGCTCGCAAACTCACTTTCGGCAATCGAATATTACTATCAGTATTTTGGTCGCGACTGGGAAAAGATGGCGATGCTGCGCGCACGATTCATCGCAGGAGATGAGAGGCTTGGAGAGAGCTTCATCGAATTAATCACGCCATTTGTCTATAAAAAGGCATTTTCATTTGAAGATCTCGAGGCTCTTAAAAATTTAAAGGAACTTGTGAATAAAAATGCCGATTCGGCAAATCCTTTGGACATAAAATTTTCATTGGGGGGAATAAGAACCATAGAATATTCCGTTCAGATCTGGCAACTCCTCTTCGGAGGAAAATGGCCTCAATTCAAACAGCAGGGGATACTTCCAGCAATAGATATTTTAAGCAGCACACACCTCCTTCCTCCACAGATATGCTCCCATTTACGCGAAAGCTATATCCTTCTAAGAAGCATAGAGAACAAACTGCAGATTGAGGATGAGAGACAGACATATCTGATCCCATCAAATTTAGAAAAACAGGACAGGCTTGCATCCCTGTTATTCCATGAAGAAAAAGCAACTCACAAAAGATTAATGGATGAACTGAGCAAACATCTCGCATGGACCAAAGAATATTTTAAACATCTCATGGAGTCCGACTTCGAGCTCTACCAGCTAAATCAGGCATTCATCGAAAATCTCGTCTCCTGTAAGAGCGAAGAGGAGATGATCGATTCTCTCGCCTGGTTCAGACGACAGGAGACAAGGAGAATTCAGCATCTGGATCTTGAAGGTGAAATCAGTTTTCCCCAGACGATGCATCTGCTCACCAAACTTGCTGAAGTGATCATCAAACAGGCCACGAATATCGTAACAAAAGATTTAGACCTTAATGGTTTTGCTATAGTCGCCTGTGGAAGCCTCGGCGCGGAAGAGATGAACTACGAATCTGACATCGATCTCTTCTTCATATATGATAACCCGAAGAGGCAGGAAGAATTCACAAAGATTGCCAGAAGAATCATCTCGATGATCACGCTGCCGACTAGATACGGCACAGCATATCGCGCAGATGCCGAGTTGAGACCATCAGGACAGGGCGGATCCCTTTTGACAAGCTTAAAGAACTTCGAGAATTATCAAAAGGATGAAGCCAAATTATGGGAGAGAATCACTCTTCTAAAAGCCCGCGCGATCGGGCCTGATCAGAAATTGTCACAGAAAATAAACAGCATAATTTCAAATTTAATCAGCCAGATTAAATTTGATCCTGAGAAAACCAAGAAAGAGATAATCGATCTGAGAAAAAAATATATCGATTCCTACGGCGATAAAAGTGAAGATTCGTTTGACATCAAACATTCAGCTGGAGGACTCGAGTGCATAAATGACATTCTATCCTATTCTAAAATCTTCAATGTGACCCTCGATCCCGAGGTTAACATATTCCTAAAAGAAACGAAGATCAGCTATCAACGACTGATCGCGATGATACGCCTGTATTCGTCGAGGGAATTTAACCGACTCGATATGGATGCTGCTTATATTGATAACATCATCGATCTCATGGGATATAAAAACAGCGAAGCGCTGATGACCGAATATGAAGAAAATATGAAAAAGGTGTTGGAAATTTATGAGAAGGTGTTGGGAAAGATATGAAAAGAAAAATCGCATGTAGTATGTAGTAAAAAACCCCACCCTCATCCGGTCGTTCGACAAGCTCACGACCACCTTCCCCCTGAGGGGGAAGGGCTTTGTTTTTTTGGTTTTTCTACATGCTACATACTACATGCGCCTTTGATTTTTACTCTGCAAAGCCCTTTTCGCGCCTCTCTTCCTCTTCCTTACAGCGAATACAAAGATCAGTGACAGGACGTGCCTTGAGGCGCTCGAAACCGATCTCCTCTCCACAACTTTCACAGATTCCGTAGTTTCCCTCTTTGATCTTTTCGAGCGCTGCGTTTATCTTCTTGTACAAAAAGAGCTCTCTGTCCCTTAGACGAAGATTCATCGCCTGATCAGACTCGCTTGAAGCCAGATCGACTTCATCAGGCAGATCTGCCTGCTCAACACCGATCCCTCCTTCGCGAAAATTCTGACCAACATTTATCAATTCAGCGCGGCGCGCTTCAAGCACCTGAGCAATCTCCTTCAGATCTTTTTTCTTCATTATGAACTCCCTTCTTAGTTTTAAAGGCTGGGCACTATCTCCCGATCCAGTTTTTTTGTCAACGATGAAGTGCCTCACGACTAACCCGTTGTAATGATTCGTAATATTTATTTTTATGAACAATCTGATTGATTCAGAACCATACCGATGGTATCGGAATTCCCATGCGCGCACGGATGAAAAATCCCCAGACTATCTCCGAGATTTTAGGCAACAAATCGGCCAGATGGAAAACGAAGCTGATCCTCGATCGCTGTGAGCTGTGGAAAAAATGGAAAGAGATCGTAGGGTCCGAGCTTTCGGATAAGATTTTTCCTGCAAGATGGAAAGGGAACATCCTCGTAGTCTGCGCTCAAAGTCATAGCTGGCTGAACGAGTTAAACTTTCTTAAAAAGGATCTTCTCGAAAACATCAAAAAAAAACTTCCCAAAATACATATCACTGATATCCGTTTCGAACTTGGAAAGCCTGTTGATATGGAACTCATCCATGAGATCAATGTCACCGTTCCAATATCAGAATGCAAGGTCACAGCTGATGAGATGGAGTATATCGATCAGGTTTCAAATGAGATAGAGGATGAGGATGTCAGGGAGAGCGTAAAAAAGTCGATGATGCATTTTTTCAGACATAAGAGGAAGAAAACTACTTCCCCTCTCTGAAACAGCTGATCACTTCCTCTGCAGGGATGGCCCCGTCACGGATTACCCTCATCGTATCAAGAGCCACATCGACAACAGTTGAACCTTTTGATGGATAGCACTCACCTCCATCGACGATACAGGGAAGCTTCTCACCGAAATATTTCTTAACATGTTTGACGGAGAGCGACGGGGGAAAGTCTGTGAGGTTGGCGCTTGTGGTGGTTATCGGTCGGCCAAACGTCGAAACCAGCGCCTGCGATATCGGATGGGAAGAGAATCTGACACCGATCTTGCCGGTGTTTGTGACGAGATTTTTTGGAATCTTTGGGTTAGCGTTAAAGATGATAGTAAGCGAGCCTGGCCAGAATTTGTGAATGAGAGGAAAGGCGGAATCGGGGATGCTCACCACAATCTCGCTCAACATCTCAAGCCCCGAAACTAAAACAGAGACGGGCAAACCGTAATCCCGCGCTTTAAGATCGTAAATCCTCTTCACTGCCCGTTTACTGAAGAGGTCTGCGCCAAGGCCATAGATCGTCTCCGTCGGATAGGCTATGACGTCGCCGTTCCGAAGAAATTCGACTGCCTCTTCTATACCGGTCTGATCCGGATTATCCTGATCGAGCTTTATAAATTTAGTCATATATTATTGAGCCAGATTGTTACGATAATCTTTCAACTTTTCCAAGTACTTTTTATCGCTCATCGCCAGGAGTTCCAATGAAAAGATCGCCGCATTCTTCGCCCCAGCCTTGCCAAGGCTCATGGTAGCGACAGGCACTCCGGCGGGCATCTGCGAGATGGAGAGAAGAGAATCGAGCCCCCCCAATGTTGATGCGGGCAACGGCACGCCGACTACGGGAAGCGTCGTGTGCGAAGCTACCACCCCGGGCAGATGAGCGGCAAGCCCTGCCATAGCGATGATGACCTTCACTCCACCATCCCTCGCGCCACTCACGAGTTCTTTAACCTTATCAGGGTTTCGGTGCGCAGAAGCAACTTCCAGTTCATAAGATATTCCAAATTCATCAAGAAGCTCTATTGCAGCCCTTGCATATTCATCATCGCTCTTGGAACCGATGATTATCAGCACATCTACCTGTTTCATAATTTCCTCCAAACTCAAGCTCTCACGCTCTTAAGCTCCCAAGCTCTTTTTCCCCACATCCTTCCTATAATAACAGCCTTCCCAGCTAATCCTCTCAGCCGCTTTATATGCCGTATCGATCGCGGCCTTCAGGTCTGCGCCCTTCGCTGTTACACCCAAAACTCGCCCGCCATCGGTTACCACGTTTCCATTTTTTAGTTTTGTTCCTGCGTGAAACACAACTGTGTCGGATTCTGAAACGGTATTTTCAAGACCTGAAATATCTAGCCCTACTCTGTACTTCTCCGGGTAGCCTGAGCTTGCCATGACAACGCAGACTGAAGGACTAGGATCCCATTTAAGTTTAATATTCTCAAGTTTGCCATCTATCGCAGCTTCAAGGATATCAACTAAGTCAGTCTCAAGGCGTGTCAAAATCGGCTGCGTCTCGGGATCACCAAATCGAACGTTGAACTCCAGAAGCCTTGGATCGCCATGTTCATCTATTATGAGCCCCGCATAAAGCGTACCCACAAAGGGAGAGCCTAATGCCTTCATGCCCTTTACTGTCGGCCACATGATCCTCTGCATAATCTTTTCGTTGAGGAGATCGCTTGCCAATACGGAGGGAGAATATGCTCCCATTCCGCCTGTGTTAGGGCCAAGATCGCCATCCAGAAGCCTCTTGTGATCCTGCGAAGTTTCGAGCGGGAGAATATTTTGACCATCACAGATGGCAATAAAGGACATCTCAGTGCCAGTTAAAAATTCCTCTACGACTATTCGTCTTCCCGCCTCTCCAAACTTTCCCTCTTCCAGAATCGCTATAGCAGCCTTCATGGCTTCGTCAAACGAGTTACATATTATAACACCCTTCCCGGATGCAAGCCCGTCGGCCTTCACAACACATGGATACGAGCAAACTTTAAGATGCGCTTCGATATTCCGCACCGAATCGAAGATCGCAAACTTAGTCCCCGGAATCGAATTCCTCAAACAGAACTCTCTTGTGAAGACCTTGGAGGATTCAAGACGGGCGGCTTTGGATGATGGCCCAAAGATGCGAAGGCCCTCTTCATTGAATCTGTCAACAATCCCAACTGTCAGAGGCCTTTCAGGACCGACGACAGTCAAATCGACCTGATGCTTCTTTGCAAATTCTATCAATCCATCGATATCGTTGGCGTTGATATCAACATTCTTTGCAAAACTTGCTGTTCCCGCATTTCCTGGGGCAACAAATATCTCGCGCACCTTGGGCGACTGAGCAAGCTTCCATGCAAGAGCATGCTCACGACCTCCGGAACCAATTACTAATACTTTCATCAACCCACCTTTCGTACGGCGTACGGCGTGATATAAACCATGTGCTACGATCGCTATACGCTATACGCTATACGCTATACGCGGTACGCCGTACACCGTACGCTTTTTAATGTCTAAAATGCCTCTCGCCCGTGAAGATCATCGCTAGTCCAAGTTCGTCAGCTTTTTTTATCACATCATCATCCTTTATCGATCCGCCCGGCTGAACGATCGCTGTGGCTCCTGCTTTCGCGGCCTCTTCAACACCATCCGGAAATGGAAAGAACGCATCAGAGGCCAAAGCGACCACACGGGGAGATCCCGTTTGAGACTCCTTCCACTTCGAGTTTGCAATCTTCACGGAATCGACTCTGCTCATCTGACCCGCACCAACACCCAAGAGACGATCGGCATCGGAGAAGACTATCGCGTTTGACTTTACATGTTTGACGATCCGCCATCCCAAGTCGAGTGCATTTAGCTCATCTGCTGTTGGCTTTCTCGCAGTCACAACCCGACCCTCACGAACGCTCTTTACAAAGGGATCTCTGCCCTGCACCAACACTCCTCCGACAACCCTTTTAAAAGACAAACCTTCGACAGTTTGTTTTTTAATCAGCTGTGGCAATTCAAGCAACCTCACATTTTTCTTTTTCGAATATACTTTAAGCGCCTCATCAGAAAAGGATGGGGCGACTACGACTTCAAAATAAATTTTGGCCATCTCTTCAGCCAGGTCAGCATCGATTTCGGAGCTAACTGCAACGATACCGCCAAAGGCCGACTTTGAATCGCAAATAAAAGCCTTGAGAAAGGCATCATTGACTGATTGCTTTGAAACCGCAGCTCCACAGGGATTGGCATGCTTGACGATGATGCACCCATAAGGACTGTTTCCCAATTCCCTGAGCATCTCTATGGCCGCATCAGCATCGGCGATGTTGTTGTATGAGAGCTCTTTGCCCTGCAGCTGTTTTGCTGAAACGAGCGATGGTTCGGATGTATGACCATCAGCATAAAAGGCGGCCATCTGGTGCGGATTTTCGCCGTAGCGTAGCCCCTGAATCTTTTTCAAATTAAGCGTCATCGACTGTGGAAAAGTATTCCCATCCTTTTTCTCCCCACAGTTCGCGAGATAATCGGATATCGCGCGATCATATCGGGCGGTTAGCATAAAGGCCTTCTTCGCAAGTCGAGACCTTGTTTCGCGAGAAACCTCGCCGGCATCTTTTAATTCATCGATCACTATTTTATAATCAAGGGGATCGACGACGATTGAAACAAAGGCATGATTCTTCGCTGACGCTCGCACCATCGAAGGACCACCGATGTCGATATTCTCTATAGCATCATCGAATGTACAGTCGGGTTTGGCTACTGTCGATTCGAAGGGATAGAGGTTGACGACGACGAGATCGATCTCCGAAAGACCATTCTCACTTAGCTCCCTCTGATGTGTCTCGTTATCCCTTATGGAGAGGATGCCGCCATATATCTTCGGGTGAAGCGTCTTGACGCGGCCATCCATAATCTCAGGAAACCCTGTAAAATCGGAGACTTCGGTAACTTCAATCCCGCCATCCCTCAAGGCCTTAGCCGTACCACCTGTGGAAAGGATCTCGACGCCTAATTTCTGAAGCTCTCGCGAGAAGTCGACAATTCCAGTCTTGTCAGACACGCTTATCAACGCCCTCTTCACTTTGGCCATGGGATCTCCTTTTCAAAAGAACAAGGCTCACATAGAGGGAATCAACTTAAATTTCAACCTTAAAGTGGAGAAAAACGCTGAAAAAAACATGGCCATAAGATTTTCACAAGCCACGCCAAATCAGGTGAGCATCGCTTTGCAACAAATTCTAAATAATCCCCCCAATTTAAACTTCCACATGGATGAGATATCTGCAGTTGAATATGACCATGAAAAACCGATCGAAAAGTGCAGCGATTATCTTAAATCCAGACGCTCTCAAATTAAAAATAGTGATACGAAGAAAGGTGAGTACATTCGAAAGGCGCTGCGGGCGACACTACAGATCAAAAACCTGAACCGAAAAGAAGACAAACCAAAGAAAAAGAAACTAAATAATTAACCCTCGTCATTCCCTTGCCAGAAGTCTCTTAGCAAGTTCGTTCAAAAATTCACGAAATTTTTCCATCGCCCATTCACGCGCAGACCATCGTTCGACGAGCTTTATGTCGATCTTCTTTTTCACGGCTATCTGCAGGGCATCAGAGAGCGCTTCTTCATCACCCCATCTGTAGTAGGTCGTGAGACGACAGCGCACACAATCGGTGGCATTGAGCAGCTTATACTCTCCATATTTCGATTTTACTTTCGTATATTCCGTAACCAGCTCATCTCCCACGGTCACAGGAGGGGCCGGAAAATTGAGGGTGTAAGGACAGTCAGAACGCTTAAATGTCCTTAAGTCAACCGGTCTGAAACCGAACTTCTTTAACTTACTTTGAACCTCTTCGATGGGAAAGTTTTCCATCATAAAATCGAAGCGATCGACATGCATCATATTACCAGCGTGAACCGCAGCGCATGCCCTTCCCACCAGAACGACATCAAACCCGCACTCTTTCAGCCACGATGAAAAAAGGCCTGCCAATTCACCTACTGCTGTTTTTTCCCAGTCAATGCGCGGAAATTTTGGACGACCTCTTTTAACTTTGGGTTTAGCCTTTTTGGGAGTTATCTTTTTTGCTGATTTTTTAGAAATCTTTTTCTTTTGAGAAGGCGATTTTTTACCAATCTTCTTTTTTAAAGATGATTTGCGTTTCGAACCTTTACGTGATTTTTTATTTACTCTTTTCAATGCCACGGAAGGCATAATGGCATAAAACAAAAATAATTACAAATGATTGTATGGGGACAAGTTGCCAGGGTCAAGCGAGATCTTTTACCACATGCTACATGCGCTTCTTACAACTCCCTCCTCGCTTCCAGTGCCCGTGATAGCGTGTTTGGATCGATATACTCGAGCTCTCCGCCAACGGGTATCCCTGAGGCAAGACGAGTCACTTTTATCTTGAGCGGCTTGATGAGCTTGCTTATGTAAAGGGCTGTCGTCTCTCCCTCCACATCGGAATTAGTGGCTAGAATGACTTCACTCACTTCAGTCCTGGCGAGCCTGTTCATGAGCTCGGAGGCTTTGATCTCTCCCGGACCTATCCCATCAAGAGGTGATATCGCACCGTGAAGAATATGATACGTCCCCTTGAAGGCATGCGTCCTCTCGATCGCCAGAGCATCGGAGGGATCCTCAACAACGCAGATAGATTTCTGATCGCGGTTATGATCAGAGCAGATCCTGCAGGGATCGACCTCAGTCAGATTTTGACAATGTGAGCAAAACCCCACCTTATCCTTAACATCTAGAAGAGATTGCGAAAGGCAGCGCGAGTATTCAGCCGGTTGTTTTAGGATATAAAAGGCGAGCCTCGTGGCTGTCCTCTCCCCTACCCCCGGAAGCTTTGAAAGATTGTGGATAAGCCGCGCCAATGACTCACTCATAAAAGATTACCAAGCCCTCCGAGGCCTCCAAGCATCCCTGACATGCTCTCCTTCATCGATTCTTCCACCTGTCGAAATGCTTCGTTGACGGCAGCAACGACAAGATCCTGCATCATCTCCACATCATCAGCAGAGACAATCGTCGGATCGATCTTAAGAGATAGCAGTTCATGCTTGCCGTTGACCTTAGCTGTAACCATTCCACCACCGGCATTTGCTTCAAAGATCTTTTGGGAAAGTTCCGCCTGCTTCTTCTGCATCTCGCTCTGCATCTGTTGCGCCTGCTTCATCAATTTTTTCATATCCATGGTTAAAACCTCCGTATATGTAAGAGCTTGGGAGCTTAAGCAATAAATCTTCCAGATCTTTTCTACTTAAGTTCTCAAGCTCCTAAGCTCTTATTTTGTCTTCACATCATGCAATGTTGCGCCGAAGATGTCTGTTGCCTGTTTTACGAGATCGCTGGAAAGCGCCTTCTTTGTCATCTGATTCTTTTCATCGAGCGCGTCCTTCTTGTCAGAAGTGCCGATGACCTTCACATCCCATTTCACAGGCCTTCCATAAAATGACTTCATCGCATCTTCAAACTGGGCTTTTCTGTCAATTTCGCCCAGCATATCAGCGTACAAAGGATTTTGAAAATTCAAAGATATCGTTCCACCATCTGAAATCGAAACCTTTCCATTGTTAACTATCGAAGCAAGCTGCGGAAGCTTACCGACAAGGTTTCTCATAAACCCTTCCCAGGTAGGATCGTTTGAAGCGGGTTTAGAACTCTGAGCCGGACTTGTTATCGGTCTCTGCGTGACGTTCTGTCCGACGTTCGGGATTGAATTTTGGAAGGGGATCTTCGCGCTAGTTGCCGACTGCAAAAGATTTAAACGGCTTAATATCTCAGAGATGCCCATTGCACTCTCGACCTTCGCGGCCCTCATGAGCAGAACTTCGAGATACATCTTTGGAAAAGAGGATCGCGAGATCTGGCTCGTTCCGTCGTATAGCATCGTGAAGATTCTCTGTAATCTCGTCACGTCGAATTTTTCAGCGATCGAACTCAAGCCCTCGATTTCATCCGCGGGAAGGTCCAAAGCCTTTGAATCCTTGCCACACTCCTTGATGACGAGAAGATGCCTGGCTGAGGAGAGAAGCTCCGAGGCAAATTTAGAGATGTCGGCACCCATGGTGAACATCTCGCCGACAAGATCGATCACTCCATTAATATTCTGATCTGCTATAGCATGGAGCGTGCTGTGAAGGATCGTCCGATCCATCAATCCCAGCATGTTCCTGACATTTGTTCCCTCTATAGCACTTCCCGAAAAGGCGATCGCCTGATCGAGCAAAGACTGGGCGTCGCGAAGCGAGCCTGTCGCTTCATGCGCGATTATCCTCAAGCTGTCATCATCAATCGAAACGCCTTCGACATTGGCCACCTTTCTCAGCGATTCAACGACCTTCGACACAGATATGCGTTTTAAATCAAAGCGCTGGCAGCGGGATAGAATCGTCGCGGGGATCTTGTGGGACTCTGTCGTCGCAAATATGAACACCACATGAGCAGGAGGCTCCTCGAGGCTTTTGAGCAGCGCATTGAATGCCGAAGTAGAGAGCATATGAACTTCATCTATTATATAGATCTTATATCTTCCGGCTGTCGGCATGTACTTGAGGCGCTCCCTGATCTCCCTAACATCGTCAACGCCGGTGTTCGAAGCTCCATCGATCTCCTGGACATCCATGAATGTGCCTGAAGTTATCTCCTTGCAGGAGACACATTCGCCACAAGGCTCCTGAGCTGGCCCCTTTTCGCAATTGATGGCCTTGGCCAAAATTCTAGCGATGGTGGTCTTGCCGATGCCTCTAGCCCCGCAGAGCAGATAGGCGTGATGGATGCGAGAAGCCTTTATGGCGTTCTGCAAGGTCTGCGTCACATGCTCCTGCCCAATCACTTCGGCGAAGCTCTGTGGTCTAAATTTTCTGGCTATTACTTTATACATAAATACGCACCACGTGAAGCGTCTATCGTGAAAGCAAAAAAAGTTTTTTAATACGCTTCACGGGTGGACGCTTCACGACCTACGGAATTTTAGGGCGGCCGGGTTTATCACAGCACTTATTATGCGGTTACCGTTGCTCCCTTCCGGGCCTGGCGGGATTAGCCGTTTTTAAAGTCCATGGGCCCAACCGCCCAAATTTTCAAAAGTCTACAGTTGTCTGGGGTTAATGTATCCATCTGAAAAAAGCAATGCAAAAAATTGACAATTGTTGATAGTACAGTATGTAGTATGTGGTATGAAATACGTTAAGCGTCAGTCGGAGTCAAGTGGCTCTTGCGCTTCACGCTCCACGGGTGGACGCTTCACGATTATTAGGAGAATATATGAATGAAACTTTTTCACAAATCTTAAAGCAGGTCTATCTTGGAAATTCAGTGCAGGCATATTTAATCGCCCTTGCAACATTTCTTATAGCCCTGATCCTTTTTTACATCGTCAGGGTAGTCATATTGAGCAAATTGTCGAAACTCTCAAAGCTCACAAAATTCAAATACGATGAGATCATCATACGGCACCTTCGATTGCTGAAAACCCCTGATTTTGTCATCTTTTCAATCTATATTGCCGCTCAATCTTTGACTATAGCTCATCTGTTGGAAAGTGTTATCAGCGGCATATTCACCATCCTCATCGCATATCATCTTGTAAAAATGAGCTATGACCTCATAAGAGAGTTCATCACCGCAAAAATATCCGGGGATGAACATGTCGATCCGGCCAGAGTTTCAGCCAGCAAGAACATACTCATCCTGATCAACTGGGGGATCTGGATTGCGGCGACACTCTTCGTCCTGAATAATTTAGGTTTCAATATCACGACAGCCATCGCGGGGCTCGGCATCGGCGGTGTGGCTGTGGCTTTGGCTGCCCAGTCGATACTGAAAGACGCCTTCTGCTCGCTCACCATCTATCTGGACAAGCCGTTTGTGGTCGGAGATTTTATAATAGTCGGAGATAAGATGGGTGTTGTGGAGCACATCGGAATAAAAACTACTCGCGTACGATCGCTTCAGGGAGAGCAACTCGTCTTCGCAAACGGCGACCTCACAGACAGCCGCATCCAGAACTTCAAGAGGATGGAGATGAGGCGAGTCCCATTTTCCATCGGAGTGGTCTATGGAACACCGCTTGAAAAGCTCAAGAGAATACCCATGATCATAAAGGAAATCGTTGTAAACCATAAAGATGCGACCTTCGACCGGGCGCATTTTAAGAGCTATGGTGATTATAATCTAGAATTTGAGATCGTCTATTTCGTCCATAGCAACGATTACAACAAATACATGGATATCAACGAGAACATAAACCTCGCTATCTATGAAGCCTTTGAAAAAGAGAAGATCGAATTCGCCTTCCCGACACAGACTATTTTTATGAATAAAGAATAGCGATCAGCTAAAAACAAATAAAACACTCATAATTTCCCGCCTTTTTTAAAAAAAAGAAGCAATTAACCGGCTAATCGAGTCACGTGTGAGTGGCTAGAGATGAGGTATAAATTTTAGGGAGAAGGAGATGGAGGCGAGAGTTTTATGAAGACGCGAGAGTCTGCGGAGAAGGGTTTTTTTATGGTGATAATCCATTTTGTGATTGCAGAAGAGACAATCCTGGGGGAGGTTGATGAGTTCACTGATGCGAAGCCCTGTAAATCTTAAGAGGAGGAAGAATTTGGAGTAGAGATTGTTGAGATTGCGCCAGCGATCGATGAGGAGTTGATCGGTTTGAGAGGAGAGAGGTTTTGGGAGATACTCAGGGACTTTTGGGAGGAGCTTTCTGTCGAGGAGAGATAATAGGGATTCATCGACAGAATCCTGCTCGACTTCCCAGGCTAAATATTTTTTAACGGCGAGAAGGTAATTGACCCTGCTGTAAGGAGCGAGTTTTTTATTGTTCAGATAGAGTATGTAATTTTGAAGTTGAGATTTGGACAGATTAGCCAGATGTTTTTTGGAGATGGGAGTTGTTTTAAAGATGAGCTTCAGATAGGTATGGAAGTGGGATAGGTTAGAGCGGTAGGCATTGACCGTCGATGGTTTACACCAGGCGAGTTGGAAATCGAGATAAGCCAGCATGCTATTAGAGAGATTTTTTGTTTTCAATTGATCCATAGTTACTTTCTAATGAGTTAATAGCCTTGTGGTATTCTTGGGCGATATCGGCGGTTGACATATGGATATAATCCATAGTGATTTCGATATCAGTGTGGCCCATAAGCTTTTGAACAACGGGGAGAGAAACACCCTGAGTGATTAAATTGGTGCAGAAGGTATGACGGAAGAGGTGAGGATGAGCAGATTTAAGAGCATGCCTTCTACGATATCTAAAAAGAGTTCTTAATCCGACATTGGTCATAGGCCGACCGCGGGAGATACCTTTAAGAGAGACAAAGCATCTATTGTGGGAGGCGTGCGGACGTTCGTGGTGAAGATAGAAGGTGAGGGTATTTTTTACCGATTCAGAAATAGGGAGGAAACGTTCTTTTTGTCCTTTGCCTCTTATCTTGAGCTTATCATCATTAAAATCGATATCGCTGATTTCCAGAGCGAGCACCTCACAGGATCTTAAACCACAGAAGAGCATGAGATAGATGATGGCGAGATCACGATACTTTTTCAGGCTGGCGATGAACTTCTTGATCTGAGTTGGAGATAGCGGAATAATGAGAGAAGCGGGAACTTTAACAGATAGAGAGTTTTTTTTCTTCTTGATGCGTACGTTGCCGAGGAGGGCTTTATTTCTAACGCCTTTATAGAAGCCTGTAGTTGATGAGGATAGAAAAAGTTTATCACCTAAGCCCTCTTTATAGAAATTGAGGAAGGCTTTGATTACAGCAATACGGCGGTTGATAGTTCTGGGAGCAGCATTAAGCTTTCTTAAAGCCAGAACAAAATCGATACCATCATCCAGTCCACCAGGAGAAATATTCTTTGAGTTCAGAAATCGATAGAAGCTGAGCAGATCGTAGGCGTATGCGATTAGAGTAGAGGTAGTCATACCCGTAACGAGTCTGTTTTGAAGGAATCTCTCAACCTCCCGAATGACGTCACCGTTATCATCATAGAGAATACACGGGATATCCTTTGGTGGGAAGGCGAGATGGTCATCGTTAGTAAAGCGAAGTATGGTCATTCGAAGCTCCTTTGGCTGATGGTAAAGCAATCACGAGTATAAAGGAGAGGGGCAATCGATCGATTCTCTTTTGCAAACTTAGGGAAGTTCCAGAATTTCATTTGTTTTTCGGTAAGTTGCAGAATATCGATTCTCTTTTGCAAACTAAAACCCGAGATGGATTTTCTCAAATTAGATTGAGCCCGATTGTTGTTAAAGTAGGTTGGATGACCGAGGCGATATTGTTTCCAGTAACCGCGATGATTCTCTCGCCAGTCCTGCAGCCCTTTGAGATAGTCATACCTGTTCTTTTGCTTCCAGCGTTTGTGACTGAAAAGTTTTTGCTGATGTTTACATTTCCCGTCTCCACAGGAGACCTGCCGATCACCTGAACGTGGATGGGGAATGAACATCTGTTTACACCACGGACATCTCTTCTTTCTTCTTCTCATCTGTGAATGTTTCTCAGAAGAGGAAACATTACGAAAGATAACCGGCGATGAGAATCTCGTTTCTTATAAGTGCTTTTACTGTTGCATGATTTTTGTCACCCTCACTCCCCGCTAATCACCCACTCAAATCGTCAGTGAGCCAAAAAAGATCACACAAAAACCCTCATTCCCCCTCAAAAATAATTCTTCCCAAATATCAATGGGTTAAACCTTACGCTCCAAATCACCTTGTTTTTACATCAATCTTTTCCCAATTATTAGCCGCCTTAATCCGACAGCGAAAAAAGAGAGAAGCGAGTAAGAGCATGAAAGATATGAGAAAGCACAAGTAAGGGTGATGAAAAGGATTCACCGGATGGGTGAAAGATTAGGGGAGTTTAAGGACTTCACCAGAAATTGTTCAGG
>JBDRGF010000136.1:0-9236 GCA_043818055.1 Pseudomonadota bacterium
GGAGTTTTACAGCTTCAAGGATAAAAGCATAACACTTACAGTGGAATACTCAGACATACCGGGGCTGGCGCGAACTTTAGGCGGACGTGGTGAAATCTATAAAAAAACGAAAGATGGATTTTTGAAGAGCGTCAATGGAGAAACGATCTCTTTCAACGATATCACGGTTGCAGGATCTCAGGGGAAAGAGCTCATATATAAAACACCTACGCGTACAGGGAAAACGATACTTGTCATGGTGAAAAAGCGCCTCTTCGTCATTCAGTCCTCAGCAATGAAAGAGACAAAGGACAAATCACCACTCGATAAATTTTTAAATTCATTCGCACCATTACAAACTAAAAAATAGTTTTTTGTTTTTAGAGTTGTTGCCGCGAAGGAGACTGTTGCTGAACTGATCCCGAACTAAATTGCCTTTTGCACATAAATGTTTATACTGCGCAAAACTGGAGGGGGATATGATGAAAAAAATATTCGGAACTGTTGTCGCTATGGCTGTTTTTATACTTTCCGCATCGTGCGGTGGAGGTGGCGGCGGCGGTGGGACTACTCTTGGAGATACGATCAATGCTGGATATGAGCTGCCGGAGCTTGAATGCACGGGAACAGTCACAGGTGGAACATTTTCGAGCGGCACCTTCAGCGTAAACATAGCTGCCGGGGTTATGAGCACATGCGTTAACGCTACAGATCCGCAGGCCTCGGCTACAGCAACCCTTCCAACCGGCCTCGATATTGGAGCGGATGGCTCCACTGAAACAAACGTGACGAGTGGGACCACGGCTTTTACATTCACGGTCGGAGAGCGCAGCTTCAACGTCAGCAATACGAGCGCAGTCACAATAACCGTTCCTTATTCTGACGGTGCGATTCCTCTGGTGAACGAAGACAGCCTTCACGTCTTTGTGAGAATATTGAATGGCGATGATAATTCTCTTGTCGATGTCACGGGTACGGTCGATGCCACAGGTAATACAGTGACTATACAGCTCACAGGTCTGCCATCGACCATGACGGCGGTCGTGATCTACAATCCAAACATGGCAGCGAGCGCTTCCACGACTACAGCAAACACGGCTATCAGCGCTGTGACAAAGGCGACTCCTACAACATGGGGGGCCGCGAAATGGTGCGTTGTCTATGATACCGGCAGCACAACGGTGCAAACTGCGCTTGCCACCTACCGGACCAATACGGCCAATCCAGCTGCAACGACCGACGACATGATGAAAAACCAGGTCGCAAACAACGCTGTCAACGCTCAGAACTACTATGTCGCGGCAGGCTTCAGACAGCCGCTGCTTCGGGTTTATAACACAGCAGCAGATCCCTGCACTACACTTGGAACAACGGCACGCTTTAATGTTCATATTCAAAACGGAGGTTCATCGTTCAGCCCTCCAAACACGGGCGCTGTAGTCGATGTCAAAAACTACTTTGGCACATTATATGTGGGGACGAGCCGTATCAACCTCACGACAAACGATGAACTGGGCCCTGTACTGGCCAGCGTCGCTCATGAGATGTTGCATGCTTCTCAGGGAGGATACGATTATGGAGACACCTACGCAAAATCGATCGCCGGCTACGAGGAGGGAACTGCAACGACATACGGAAGATCAATAGGTGTGAATTTTGGCACTACATCAAACGCTCCCCGTGTGAGACTCAGTACCAACAACGTCTTTATGCTCGACAACTATCTCACTCAAAATGCGGTAGGTGGATCAACCGAATGGGCAGACTCAATCGCCTATTCCAACCAAGATTTCTTTGCCTATGTGGGTCGCGCATATGGAGGCGACAATCTTTCATATCTTAATACCCTCTTTGAGCAGATGAAGACAGATGTCGCAGCTCAAACAACTGACCCTCTCAAATTCCAACCGAAACGCTCGCTTCTCTTCGGAGCTATGAATACGATGTTTCAGGCGAATCTGACAGGAATCCCGACTTTAAAAAGCGTATATCTTGATTTCTTACGCCAACGCACAATGGAACATAATGCGAACAGCCAGTTGCGCGGGACTGAACCAACCACATCCGGGACATTTAATACATCACTCTTTAGCAGCAACGGACTTTACAACACTACCGTCGATCCTCTCGATGTTTCATCCTTTTCAGGAACATTTGGCAACGTCGCACCATTTGCCGCCCGCGCTATCCGCATCACGCCATCGCAAACAGTCGCTGCTGGTGGAACAGGCGCTACAATTGAAGTTAGTCTTAGCGCCAGCAACGGTGCTTTAGGAACAGGATTCGATGGAGCGGCCTATCAAAATGGCACCTAACAGGCCTTGAGCAGTTCCAACAGCTTTCCGAATTTTGGAATGGCTGCAACTGACGAGATCATCATATTGGTGGCGAATGTCGAAATCTCAGATAGCGCTTCCAACATCGAGCTCAGAATATCCGGAACGAATGGCAGTGGTGGGGGTGGCGGCGGAACAAGCACTTTCAACATGACGACATTCAGTCTCTCGGGTGAACCGACCTGGACGCCTGCACACATCTCTTTACCAC
The DNA here is from genome assembly GCA_043818055.1 of Pseudomonadota bacterium. Lineage (GTDB taxonomy): Bacteria > UBA10199 > UBA10199 > 2-02-FULL-44-16 > JBDRGF01 > JBDRGF01. The sequence goes on from JBDRGF010000136.1 coordinate 2,527, forward strand.
CGGATCTGGCTTCAATAGGAATCTTATTTGCTGCTATTTCAGTTACTACAGACATTTCTACACAGTACCAATATCAAAACATGCAATTACAGATGAACACTGCAAACATTACAGGACCGGGAACATACACATTCGGCACCAATGTCACAACTGGCAGTTCAACTCTCTACTATTCACCCGGAACTATTCGCGCTGCCAGCGGTTCACAGGTCTTTACCTCAACTGGTGGTACGCTCCAACTAACAACTTTCGGAACGAGCATCGGCGATCATATCACGGGCACATTTACGGCTAACATGGCAAATGACGACACGCCTCCCTTAACCGGTCAAATAGATGCAACATTCGATATGATTGTGGGTTCAATAGGCGCTCTTTAGATAGACGGGAGTCTCAAAGAGAACTTCGAAGCTTTCTGATCGTAAGCGCTGCGGCCATTGCTAAAAGCATCAGGGATATTCCTGCGATGTGAAATTTAGAAAATCGTCGATTCAGCGAACAACTTGTTCCGCCGATTGTGTACAAACCGGTACCATCCATGGAGATGGTCTGTGGAGTCGTAGATGTATTGTCATCAATTTGTAGAAGGGCTGTCTGATCTCCAGCTTCAGCCGGGCCAAACGCGATATCGATCTCGCATGAAGAGCCGGATGAGAGCGTCTTCTGATGACAATCATCATTCTTTGTAAAACTGTCAGCTGCTTCGCCAGAGATGACCACCGAATCAACAGAAAGATCAGCAGTGCCGCTGTTTGTAAGCGTAACCGTCTGAGAAGCGCTCTTCGATTCCACAGTCTGGTCTCCAAATTCAAGGCTCGTTGTCGAGAGCGATACATCGGGAGTCAGCGGAGGGATCGCAGTCCCTGTGCCGCTCAAGCTTATCTCTTCCGGGCTATCTGCAGTATCATTCACTATGAGCAGCGTGCCGCTAAAAACAGCTTCGGATGGAGGGGTGAACGTTGAAGTGATCGTGCATGTCGCCCCCGGCGCCAAAGCTCCAACGCAATCGTTCGTCTGGGCAAAATTACTGCTGGCTGAGATTACCGTGATATTGAGGTTCACGGTGCCTGTGCTCGTCACCGTTATATCATGCCCAGCGCTTGTCGTGTTTACAGTCTGACGGCCGAAAGCGATATTAGTTGCAGAGAGACTCAATCCCGGCTGCCCCGGAATTATACCTGTACCCTCGAGCGTCACTACATGAGGGGAGCCTTGAGCGTCATCAGTAATGGTAAGAGTCCCTGTTGCAGCACCTGCCGCAGTTGGCGTAAATGTAGCATTGATAGTACAACTGCTCCCGGCACTCAGATTCGTCCCACAGTCATCCGTGAAACCAAAACCTGTACTTGTAGCAATCTGGGTTATAGAAAGGGTGTCGTCGCCGCTGTTCACGAGAGTAACACCTTTTGCTGTACTCGTCGTATTGATCGGCTGATCACCGAAATCGATCGACGATCTCGAGAGCGTAACCGCTGGTTCAATTCCACGTCCTGTGATCGTCACATAATCCGTTTTATTTGAACCGTTGTTGGAAACAGCTATGCTCGTCACGAAGTGTCCATCCTCACTCGGATTGAATGAGATCGTTAAGTCGCAGCTCGTCAGTTTTTTAAGTGTTGTATTTGAACACGCATCCGAATCTATCTGAAAATTTGTCTGATCTCCCAAAAATATCGTTGTGATCTTGAGGCTATTTTTGGCATTCGGATTTGCAATCGTGAGCGTCTCCTGAGAAGAACTCTGTCCAACGCGCGTATTAGAAAACTCGAGTGGATCCGGCGTGATGACAGGAGGATCTATCGCATATGCGAGGGAGGGAAATACAACAGCTAATACAAAGGTCAGGATTAAAATTTTCCTCTTTTGATTAAATAGTTTCATGAAAACTATTATACAGAATAGGGATGAATTGTTAATGTTTAATTTCCAGAATGGATATTACGCAATCAACAGTACTTCACTTCGATGATTTCAAGCTCGCGAAGACCATTAGGTGTCTGAACTTTTACATCGTCCCCTTCGGTTTTGCCGATCAGGGCTCTAGCCAAAGGTGAATGAACAGATATGCGATTTAGCGCAACATCGAATTCAAACGGACCAACGATTTGATATGTGAGCTCTTCATCTGTGTTGATATCGATAACCTTTACGGTGGCGCCGAATACTATTCTCTCCGATCTGACCTTTGCCGGGTCTATGACCTGAGCGCTGGCTATAGCGTTTTCGATATCCTTTAAGCGGGCATTGATTATCCCCTGCCGATCCTTTGCTGCATCGAATTCCGCATTTTCCGAAATATCGCCATGTTCGCGCGCGGTCTGAATATCCTTCACATTCTTGGGGCGCTCAACCGAGATGAGGCGCTTTCGCTCTTCTTTTAATCTCTCCAACCCCTCAGGGGTCATCGGCACTGAACCTATCATAAAATGCTCCTTGTTAAGTCCCAAAGACTAACCACAACAAAGCCCGAATTTCCAGAGGAAAATGTTATTTTAAAAACCCAAACATATACAATGGAATCTCATTTTTATTGCCTATGAGAATATCGTCCTTAACCAGAAAGGCATTCTCAACACCTTTGATCTGAGAAGCCCCCTTCCCCTTTCCACCGATTTCAAAAACATATTTATCACATGAGATGTCACCACTTTTTGAATAAAACACATCATATCCCGCATCTTCAAGCTGGCTTATGACAAACAATTCACGGGTTGATCCAATATCCACATCCTTTCCCAAATTCATGCAAATTGCATATGCAAGGTTGGTGTTGCTCAAATATATTTTTTCAGCATTTCGAATGAGTGCATGGCCACGTTTATCAATCAACAAAAACCTGAGCAGACCTGATTCTCTCAGCATCTCCAGATATTCAGAAATTGTGGAGTGATCTTTCCTCAAACTTTTAGCTAGCTTGTTTATATTAATCTCTCCTGGAGAAGAGGTGGCGATAAAGTAAATCAGCTTTCTCAAAGCTTCTAAGTTGGATGTTTTCAACGAATAGAAATTGCTGACATCTTCATATATAGTTTTATCAACCACTGCAATCAAAGCGTCTTTAAACGCATTATAATTTTCAAATTCGGTAAAGATCGGATAATAACCGCTTGCAAGATATTCCTTAAAATATCCTAAAAGCTTTGGAGTGTTCGAGATATCCCTTGAACAATCAAAAGCATTATCAATTAAATTATTCAGAGCTATGACCGGAAAATTTTTTCGAAGTTTGCATTCCAAAAATTCCCTGAAAGAGAATCCAGCCATCCTATTTAATATAGCTCTCCTCGAAAGATCGCATCTCCCCTTGATCAAATTTATGCTTGAGCTGCCTGAGAATATAATTTTTAACTTTGGATAGGAATCATAGATATTTTTCAGCTCCTGACCCCAGTTTGAATATTTATGAATTTCATCTATGCATATTATCTTAGCCGCATGTTCTTTGTAAAACTGATCTACGAAATCTAACAATGTTGTTTCTGAGAAAAACAGATGATCGGCAGAGATATAAATAGCATCCTCCTTGCCCGCCCAGTTTTCCCGAAGATAATGAAGCAAAAATGTAGTCTTTCCAACTCCCCTTCCTCCAACAATTCCTATCATCCGATGATCCAGTTTAAACAAATCATAAAAATGCCTGTGATAAAGCGGCTTCACCTCATCAAGCAAGCGATGATAAGTTTCAATCAGAATATCCATATCACCTCCATAATTTGAATACACTATAATTTTATTGCAACAATATTAGACTCTATTCAAAAAAATGCAATATAAAATTAGAATGGACTCCAAAAAATCAACAATTTAAGTGAATAAACGCCTCTCGCCAAGCCCTGTGCTATTTTGTGCATAACTAACAAAAAAGGATACATTTATTTGATTTATAAACAGAATTTACCTTTTTCCCCACGAGTTTTTATAAACGCCAGAATCCTTCAAAATCTTCTTAGCTGGCTTCGTTTTAGCAGGATAGCCGATGGAGATCAGCGCTACCGGCATGATATCCTTAGGAATTTTGAAGATCTCCCTCATCCCCTGCATCCTCTCATCCCTCGGATATACCCCAAGCCAGACAGCCCCGAGCCCAAGGGCATGTGCTGCGAGGAGGATGTTTTCGGTTGCCGCCGCGCAATCGAAAACCGTATATCCATCGGGAATCCCCTCTTCAACCCTCCCACAGACAAGAATCGCCAGGGGTGCCTCTTTTAGCATTTTGCCATATGGAAGCAACTCAGAGCATTTGAGCATAATTGTCCGGTCATCGATGATGATAAAGTCCCACGGCTGCCGATTATTGGCGGTTGGCGCGTACCTTCCAGCGGCTATGATCTTATCGACCAATTCAGCAGAAATCGGCTTGTCAATATACTCCCTTACGCTCCGCCTCGATATGATTGCGTCATATGCATCCATGAATACCCCCTCTCTTTCAACAACTCTATATTTGTAAACAAACCAATAATAATTAGCAACTTATCTTAAAGTTGACCGATATATAAACAGCTTGCCAATAACTGCTTTATTGGATTATCATGTTAACTTGCGGATGAAAGTGTAATCACTCTCACTTCATGTTTACAAAACAGACAGGAAAAATATGACACATTTAGAAAGTTTCAGAGTCCTCGGTTTATCCGAGGATGCGCTCAAAGCCCTTGAAAAGAAAGGCTTTGAGGAACCGAGTCCTATTCAGGAAAAGGTCATTCCTCTTCTTCTCAAAGGAGATAAGGATATTATCGGACAGGCACAGACCGGCACCGGCAAGACTGCGGCCTTTGGCCTGCCTCTCATTGAAAAGATCGATGCCTCATCGAAAACTATAAAGGCGATAATTTTGACACCGACGCGAGAGCTTGCCCTTCAGGTGACGGAGGAGTTGGCATCGTTCAGAGGGAGCAAAAATATCAAGATCCTGCCGGTCTATGGTGGGCAATCGATAGAGATGCAGATGAAGCATCTAAGACAGGGGGTTCATATAGTTGTGGGCACGCCCGGCCGCATCCTCGACCATCTGCGCAGGAAGACGTTGAAGCTTGAGAATGTGGATTATTGCATTCTGGACGAGGCCGACGAGATGCTCAATATGGGTTTTCTGGAGGATGTTAAAACTATTCTCGACAATACGAATTCGAAAAAGCGCATGCTGATGTTCTCTGCTACGATGCCGCGCGAGATCCAGAACGTGGCGAAAAGATATATGGGGCCGTATGAATTGATAAGGACTAAGGAGAGAGAGCTCACCGTCGCACAGACAGATCAGATATATTTTCAGGTCTCCGAGTCAAACAAATTTGAGGCCTTATGCCGCATCATCGATCTGGAGGAGGAATTTTTTGGACTCATCTTCTGCCGGACCAAAGTCGACGCGGACAAAATTTCAAATCGGCTACTCGACAGGGGGTATGATGCCGAAGCCATTCATGGCGACCTCTCTCAGGGACAAAGGGAGAAGGTCATGGGGAGGTTCAAAAAACATCTCATCAATATCCTCGTAGCTACGGATGTTGCGGCAAGGGGAATAGATGTAAACGACCTTACACACGTCATCAATTATTCATTGCCTCAGGATACGGAATCGTATGTTCATCGCATCGGTCGAACAGGAAGGGCAGGAAAAGAGGGAACGGCGATCACCTTTATAACGTCATCCGAGGAGAGAAAACTCATCTACATCGAACAAAAGACCAAGACGAAGATCAGAAAAAAGCGTCTTCCTAAGGTCGAAGATATCATCGATACAAAAAAGATCAGGATCAAAAGGGATCTCAAGAACATCATCGAAACTGATACCCACAGCTCTTTTATTTCAATGGCGCAGGATCTTCTGGCAGAGAATGATGCGCAGAATATGGTCGCCTCACTTTTAAAATATTCATTCGAAGATGAATTGAATCCGAGCAATTACAATGTCATTCGTGACGAGCAGCCTCAGATTCCGGGTCAGACCCGCCTCTTTATAGCTCGTGGCAGGAAGGATGGCATGACCCCAAAAAAGCTGATCAATTTCATCACGAAAGATGTTCGCATCAGTCAAAATCTGATCAAGGACCTTTTGATCAGAGATGATTTTTCCTTTATCACTGTCCCCTTCCGTGAAGCTGAAAATCTTTTGAATCATTTCAAAAGGGGTAAAAATTCGATTGTCACAAAGGCCAAGCCGAGACCAAAATCATAAATAATTAATTCATATTTTTATCATAAAACTTGTTTCAGTAACCCTCTGAATTTGCTATTATTATCCCTCAATACGGCTGTCCGAAAATACATTTTATTTTTTGTAGGGGCAACCCCCTGTGGTTGCCCTCTTAATAAGGGCAGGCACGGGGTCCTGCCCCTACATTAAATTTTTTCAGGCAGCGCCCGGTTGAAGGGGGATGATTGCACGTTTCAATATTCAAAATGAGGCATTTTTTGGGCCTTTGTGCGCTTGTGTTTGCACTAATCTTAAGCGCCTGCCACAAGGCGCCCCCTGAGATCAACCCCGCAAAATATGCCGCAGCAACTCAGGCCAACCAGTGGAAGCCGGACAAGGATCGTACTGATATTTTGCTAGAGGAAGAGAAGATCGCCGCGGCCGACTCCCTGACTGATCAATCGACACAAGATTTAAAGCTCTTGCAGCTCATCGATATCGCGCTCAAAAATAATCCATCTACGAGAATTGCGTGGGCTCAGGCGAAAGCTGCCGCCGCCAGCTGGGGAATGTCGAG
>JBDRGF010000137.1:0-16170 GCA_043818055.1 Pseudomonadota bacterium
ATGCTTTCTTATAAGCTTTGGAAGTTTGAGCTTCCGGTAGAGCTCGTAAACAAGAGGCACTCCTGCATAGCTTGTTAGCTGTGAATTATTTTCTGTCTCAGAAAGCTTGAACTTTAATACGCCCTGGGTTACTCTCTTCATAGAAAAACTCCTTTTTGTGTAATTTGATTTGTCTTTCTACTTATCCTTTTACACGCTCTCTTAACGGGAGAAAAGGAGTTTTTCTTTTTTTGTTCGCTCTTCTATTGCCTGCAAATCACGGTATCGCCTGCTTATCCCGATCAATAAATAATAAAACTAAAAAATATCTTATCATAAATACATTCACATACGAAGCAGGATAGCAGCTATCCCGGGATCCCTAAAAATCCCGACTGCTGCTTTCCTGCTTCGTATGTGAATGTATCATCCTCCTGTTCAATTGAGAACATCATCGACGCTGATGCCGGTACTAATAATGATGAGATACCCACAATAAGCATATAGCCAACCGCAGTCGGGATTTTTATGGGTCCCTTGATGCGGTTGGCTATATGCTTATTGTGGATATCTCGCTTTTTGATACAAAATCCTGTGAACCTTCAAAACACCCCTTATCTTTCACTCATCTGGTGAATGTTTTTTCACACCCTTACCAGTGTTTTCCTCACATCCCCGCACGTTTACACGCTACACCTTTTTTTCGCTGTCGGATTGAGGAGTATGAATAGGGCCATTTATGAGAAACCAATTAATTCTAGCTGGTTATGTGGATATGTTTTCTACTGGAATCCATCTTTTTCGGTAAAATTAAGCAACAAAATTGGGGTATCAGCCGATAAAATATATATGGGAAAGATAGGTTTTTTACCAAATAAAGGCATGCGACAGCTGTGGCAGAGTATTAATCAGAGGCACTCAGTTGAAGGCCAAGCTGCATCACCATTTCAGAGGTCTGATAAGGCTGATTGGTTATCTTTACAGCTTCCTGAGAGGGTGATGGGGACCTTTTTGGTGCAGCGTGCGCGCGACCTCATTCAAGCGCATCAAGTTGAAAGTCGTCAGGAGGCTTGCAAGTTTACAGTATCACAAAATGAAAGGGGCGCAGGTCAGCTTTATGGTGCTGATAGTGACCTATATAACGAGACACGATTGCCTCATACCGGCATGGTTACTCATAACGATTTTTCTGACCCTCTGAATCGGCTGGAAGAGGGCGAGAAACAGCTGCTTTTCGATCTCGTTGCACAGGATTTATCGATGTTGGGGGAGGGTACTGACAAGGATGCAGGTTTGAATAGGTTACAAAGTTTTTTTGATACGATAATGGCACCACAAGCTTTAAGCATGGAGGGTTCTGATTCTATAGCTGCTCTCCCTTCATCATCTCAGCACCAGGGTGCTGAGAAAGTACTCATCGATAAGATGTCAGGTTTCTCTTCCGTTGTATCTGCACTTGAGAGAACAATTTTCAATCCCTTTATAAGAAGTGATCCCGGTCGCGTCATCTTTTCGGTTGAGAAGGGTTTGCACCATCTTGGAATTGGACGTGAGGAGCAAAACTTTCAATTTCATCTGAGCCGTCCATTTTTCAAACCGGAAACCTGTTCAAGTGAGGAATTCGATAAGGCGATCTCTCTACTTTCTAATAATTTCAAGAAGCTCGCGCCTGCTTGCGACGATGCGCCGGAGGCGGTCTGGAATCTCTTTCGTAAGGATTCCGGGATGGTAACGATTCGTGTTACTATTCCTGCCGGTCAGGAGAGATCCTATTTCCTCCATCAGCCACTAGCAACGTTGCTCGATGCTGATTCATCTCGTTTTCTAGAATTGTCCGATCACCATGTGGCAGTTTTTCAAGAGCATTTACAAAATGTCATAATCGTTCCTCGATCTGATCAAGATCTCACTTTGGAATATAGCTATCGAGTTCTCGATATACCTGCTTTAAAGAGGGGGCAACGGCACGGGTTCTTTTTTATCGATGAGGAATGTCCCGAGCTCGCAGTATTTATGAGGCCTGAGACCTCTATTTCGAATTGGCCAGATGTAACCCAGTGGTTTATTCAAGAGATGCGGACGAGAGTGTCCGAGGGGGGGATTGGTGTTCAAGAGGCGATCAAAGCAATCGTTGCGCATGTCAGTGAGAATTACGATTACGATTTTCGTCTGATCGAGGACCCATCATATGCCCTTGAGATGCATGCAAAATATCAACACTTTACTAAAACTCGAGCCAACACCCATGCGGCGCTAATCGATTTTATTCACGAGAATTGTAAAATGATATCGCCCGATGGTGTTGAGCGTTACGGGGTCAAGTGCGATGGATTTGCCGCCATTACGCGCGAGTTAGCAGCTCATCTCGGTTATGCGGCTATTACAGTAAATGGACATGAAGCAAACGACGCTACTGTCAGAACTGAAACAGCTCATAGTAAAACCTTCGTGCTTCTCCCCTCTGAGTCTGGCGACATCTTTCCCTTTCCCGTTGAGACGAGCTTTTCATCCCTCGGAAGAACTGAGCGCAATGATGCTCAGCGTTTTTCCGATATGCAAAATGGTTTTCCAGACTTTGAAAGTGAAAAGAAACTTCTTTCCGATTTGAGTGTCAGTTTAAATCAGTTTATCATGGAGCTTCTCTTTTTGTATCAAGAGGGGGATGGCGAGGCGCTTGAAGCCGTGAACTATCTCTTAAAGCATACACTCAGAAAACAGATACTTTCAGGGTTCGATCTTCGTGATATTTTAAAGTCACTGATTCATGAAAGCACGCTCCCACTGTTTGCAAATGGTGAGTTTGAAGAGAATGATAACATGTTAACGCATGGTTTGCTCTGGCTTCAGGAGAGACTTAATCCTAATACTGAGTTGCCTGAGTTGAAAATTTTCTCTCAGAATGCAAAGATCAGACGACGTGTCAATCGCAGTCTCGAATCGGGTCTAGGTTTGAAAAAATCGCTTCATCTAGCGTATTGCTTTCACCAGTTTGTCGATGTCAAAACAGAGGCTTGGGTAAATGCTATACAAAGTGATATCGATAGTGATCAATGTGTTTGGGATCAGCTTTTTATACTCTTTGAATCTAATCCAGGGCTCTCAGATCGGATCGATTGGAAGAATGCCTTTCTGGATCAGTTATACGGTTTCGCTGAACCCAATAAGATGTATTGGTCGTGGTCTAAAAATGTCGCTCATTATTCACACAATTATCCGATGGCGCGCACGGAAATTATCGCTCATCTCCGCACCAACGTCATGATTGAAAACACGGTGAACCCGCTCTTTTTCGCCTCACTCGCTTTTCTGTTGCGATTGGGTGAGATGGATCTCATCAGACGCTGTTTGCAGGATAAAACTGATCTCTATCTCGATGCTTTTATCTCACATGCGGCAGCTACCCTGTTGGAGGGTGAAAAAAAATACTTCAGTGTAGGAATGGGTGATCGAATATCCACTTCGGATGAGCCGGAAAGATATAGAATTAAGATGGTTCTTGATATTATGGAGAGTGATCTTAAGGGTAAGTTTTTCGATCGTGTGGAGGAACTCTGGGATGGCAGTCGCGATCTCGATAGCTTTCCCGTCTTCAGTCGTCTTGGTAAAGAGCTCGAGACCGAGGCTCGAAGCGAGATAATCGGTCGTGCTATTGCTAAAATTGGACGAGGAGAGGGTTTGGAACGACTTCAGGGAATCGTTGATACGGTTCTCGATAGATCCTCTAAGCTTGTGGTTGATGAGACATCATTTAGAACTCTCATTGAACATGTGTCGAATAGAATTTATATTGAAAATTATACGGATGAAAAGGATCTATTGAAGTTAGCAATCTTGGGAATTAAACAGGATTACGATGTGTCCATTATTGAATATCTTTTTAGAGAAATTGTAAGGATTTATTCTATCTCTCAAATAAAAATTGGCGGTAGAGAGTGGGTAAACTATATTGCAGGAGATAGTACGGAAAAACTTCGCTATGTGCTTCTTATGCACTACTTTTTGTTTAATCCAGAGAATAATTATGCTCAAAGTGTTATCCCAAGACTCTTTCACCTTGATTCTCTGAATGATATCGACGAAATTGAGGCGCTCTTTTTAGGAAAAACCGAATTTCCACGACTTTTGAAAACACTTTACGATGAATTTGCTCTTCCACTATGGGCACCTTTTATGTTGGTAAGCGCTCACTTAGAAACTGAGAGGCTCCTTCCAGCACTTCGAATGTATTTGAAAAGGCATCCCAGTTATTCCGATGTAGATAGAACTCGTGTTCTTAAAATTTATATTGCTCTATGCCGCAGTTTAAAGCCTGCGGAGCAATTGGAAGAGTTAACGAGATTGTTTGAAGAAAATGGTCATCATTTTACGTATGATCAACATGACAATGAGTTTAAACTTATTTTTGAAGAGTGTCTGCTTCCTCTAGTAAATGGCGCAGAAGAACTCCCTTTTAACAGTAATCTTTTCGATTTTCTCTTTTTTAAAACAGCAAACAGAGAACGATTTCCCATGGATGTTCGTCAAACAGCTATAAACGCACTCTTTGTGCTCGGTGGTGATTATCTTGAGCATCTGCAAAAGGAGAGGGAGAAAATTGAAGCCCGTCTCGATCAGTCTCCACTCACATCGGAAACGATCAAGGAGAGAACGACGCTCGCTGTTATTGCCAACGTGGAGCGCAGAAATCGCGAAGCAATTCCCGCTACGCTCAAACATGTCATTCACGGTTTGGTCAATAAGGAGGCCATGCTTCGTCGCGGCAGTGGCCAGATGTCGCTCTCTTCATTTAGAAGTAGCCTGATGCGAGATCTTAAAAAATATCGGCACGCTCTCTCCGACCCAGAGTTTGATCAGTGGGAGGTGACAAAAGAATTAAAAGCTATAATTGATCAATTTTCTAAGCTCTTTGAATCAGCGGTTAACGAGGAGTGGCTACTTCGATCTCGATTGAAACCTGAAGTAGCTTTTTATTCCAACGGCGATCACTTTATGAAATTCCTCCGTCATCTGAAATACCGTTTGGTTAAACTATATAAGGATACTGTGCCATCCCATAAGGCAACCGAGCTATTGAGTGCGCCAACAATCGCACCTTTCTGGAGTCATATCACACCAGATCTGCTCAAAGATATGCGCCTAATACCGGGTAAATAACAGCACGAAACAAAATCGGGGTTTCAGCCGATAATATGGATATATGATGTTAAACAATGGATTTCAGAGATCATCGTGACTATGATGAAAATAAAATTTGAGTGCTCTTCGTATAGTTTTGCAGGCTCAATTTGTGCTCTTTTTATTTCAAGTCACTAAAAATATATGTTTGGGAGTAATAGAATCTATAGATATTAATATTGAAATAATGGCAAAAAAGCCTAAGCATTTTTTCCCACATAAAACTCAATAGCATCGATTAAATCCTTCATCTCGATACAGGTGTTTTTGCACGGGCCATCTGGGCGTTTGTTGGGAATGCCGATCACTGAAAATCTTCCTCCGACATCGCGGATGCCACTCACGAGATCGCGTTCACATGCGACACCGATTACAGCAGTCGGTCTGATCTCGCGCACCTTTTTTCTTGCCAGCTCTCCGCCGGATACGACATGAACTTCGACTGGATAAATTTCCTGGAGGTCGCGTATTTCTTTTAGTTTCTCCTTTGTGAGGCATCTCGGGAGGAGGATCAGGAGTTTTTCTTTAGTGCTGCATTTTTTCCATGCGCGGGCTAAGCTATTCGAGACCTTCACAAACGAGTTTCCCATCTTATCCTTCGAGATGCCGAGCAGCATGCCGAGCTTGAAGACCTTTTCGAAATATAGATCGAAGAGAATCTTTCCCTGAAATTTGTTGAAGAAAAAATTTTTCTCGTATTTTGCTGTGAGAATCAGTTGAACGAAAGAGGTCAATGTGAAGATGCAGAATCCGCAAAAGAGCACCCACGTGATGTATGGCAGATATGGATGCCACAGGGTTAGGCGAGGTGTGATGAGATAGATGAAGGCGAAGGATGCGATCCCCATCAATAATAAGACTTTGGCGGAAAAGAGGAGAAAAACGGACTTGCCAGCCTCCACATTATTATCACTATTGCCATTCCAGTCCACCCATTCATCACCAAGGTTGCGATCTGCTTCGGTATTTTGATTTTTTAAATCGTCAAAATGACTCATTTTTAAACCTCTGACATGGCCTTTTTTACCATCTTTTTGTTATATAAATAAAATTCCACATTTTTCAAACAGTTGCAAAGGAAATCGACGTGGGGCTCATTCAACCTGTTAAAAGTTGTTCAACAGATTTTCATATATATAGAGCAGTTATAATTTTTCAACTATTTGAGTTTGACACCACTATATCTAGTGCTACATCTGGGTAATAATACACAACATATAGTATGAGGGGGAGAAACGACTTATGATTACTAAAAATGCCGCAAGAACACAACCAGTTAATAAACAAAAGGAAAATCAAAAGATCAGGGAGGGGATGGAGGTAAAACGCCTATTTACCAAAAAGGGGGCTAGCCCCTTTGATGAAATTTCCTATTCACTGAGGTCATCACTCATCACTAACCCGGATGGGTCGGTCGTCTTTAAGATGGATGGCGCCGAAGTTCCTGAGAGCTGGTCGCAACTGGCGACAGATATATTAGTTTCAAAGTATTTTCGTAAGCGAGGAGTGCCTGAGACGAATTTTGAGAGATCGATCAAGCAGGTAGTTGGTCGCATCACCAAGACCATCAGGAACAGGGGTGAGGCAAGCGGTGGTTATTTTGCGAATGTTGAGGATGCCGACAGCTTTGAGGATGATTTGACATTCATGCTTTTGAATCAGTACGGCGCGTTCAACTCTCCGGTCTGGTTCAACTGTGGACTCTTCGATGCTTACGGCATAGAGGGGAGCGGTGGAAACTGGACGTGGAATGCAGAGACGAATCAGATCGAAGAGACAAAAAATTCTTATGAGCATCCGCAATCGTCGGCATGCTTTATACAATCTATCGACGATGACCTGATGTCCATCTTCGAGCTCGCCAAAAATGAGGCGAAGCTCTTCAAGTTTGGATCCGGCACAGGGACGAATTTTTCAACGCTCCGCTCAAAGTATGAAAAGCTCTCCGGCGGAGGGACATCATCAGGCCTCATGTCATTTTTGGAGGTGCTCGATCGTGGTGCAGGCGCGACGAAGTCTGGTGGGACAACGCGTAGGGCAGCGAAGATGGTCTGCCTCGACATCGATCATCCCGAGATAGTCGACTTCATCGAATGGAAGGTGAAGGAGGAGAAAAAGGCGCATGCGCTTATCGCTCAGGGATTTCCGGCCGATTTCAATGGAGAGGCCTATCACACGATCTCAGGACAGAATTCGAATAACTCGGTCAGGGTGAGTGACGATTTCATGAACGCTTATCTCAATGACGAGGTCTGGAATACGAAGATGAGAACGACAGGTGAGGTATGTGAAAAACACAGAGCCCGCGACCTTATGAGCAGGATTGCGCAGGCGACATGGTTTTGCGCCGATCCGGCTTTGCAGTTCGATACGACGATAAATCAATGGCACACATGCAAGGACTCCGGCAGGATCAACGCATCCAACCCCTGTTCAGAGTTCATGTTTCTCGACAACACAGCTTGCAATCTGGCCAGCCTCAATCTCATGAAGTTCTACGATGAAGCCAGCCGCTCCTTCAGGGTTGAAGAGTTCATCCACGCGTGCAGGGTGTTTATCATCGCACAGGATATTCTCATCGATGCGTCGTCATATCCCACAAAGATGATAGCCGATAACAGTCATCGCTTCAGACCACTCGGCCTTGGATATTCAAATCTTGGTACGCTACTCATGGTGATGGGACTCCCGTATGATTCAAAAGGGGGGAGAGATATCTGCTCCGCTGTAACCTCACTCATGACAGCCACCGCCTACAGGACATCGAGCGAACTTTCGGCTTCGAAGGGGACATTTGATGAGTACGAAGTGAATCGCACGTCTATGGTAGAGGTGATGGGATTGCATCGCGATCATGCGTATCAGATCTCGGAACAGGATGTGCCTCAATATATGTTAAAGGCTGCCCGCGATGAATGGGACAGGTGTCTTATAGATGGTGCTAGATTCGGTTACAGAAATGCTCAGGTCACGGTGCTGGCGCCGACAGGCACGATAGGACTTCTCATGGATTGCGATACGACAGGTATCGAGCCAGACTTCACGCTGGTGAAGCTCAAGAAGCTTGCCGGCGGTGGATATTTTAAAATTGTCAATCAGTCAGTGCCCAAGGCGCTAAAGGCGCTTGGATATGGCAAGAAGGAGATCGAAGAGATCATCACTTATGTCTGTGGGACGGCAAGCCTCAAGAAGGCTCCTCATATAAACGAAAAGAGTTTGAGGGATAAAGGGTTTAAAGATGGGGATCTTGCGAAGATCGAGAAAAATTTATTCAGCGCCTTCAACCTCTCCTATGTATTCAATATGGGAAATTTAGGTGTCGATACTATAGGGAGGCTCGGATTTGTTGAAGAACAGTATGAGAATCCCTCATTTAATCTTCTTAGGGAGCTAGGCTTTTCCGATGAGCAGATCGAAATAGCCGACAATCATATCTGCGGAAATATGACTATCGAGGGGGCGCCGCATCTTAAAAATGAACATATTTCGATATTCGATTGCGCGAATAAATGCGGCAAGAAGGGGAAACGATATCTCGCGCCAGAGGCTCATATCAAGATGATGGCGGCTGCCCAGCCCTACATCTCAGGTGCTATTTCCAAGACGATCAATCTTCCCAAGGAGATCACGCCGGTCGAAGTCGAGCGGCTCTATGTCGAATCGTGGAAGCTGGGTCTGAAATCTATCGCGTTCTATAGGGATGGATCGAAGATGGCTCAGCCACTCAACGCGACAGCGGAGGATGGAAAGAAAAAACAGGATTCAGCCGTCCCCGAATCTCTCGCCGCTACGACAACTTCTTTGAGCTCTCCGACTGTGCTTCAAAGAAAAAGGCTTCCCGGAAAGCGCACAGGTTTTACGCAAGAGGCGAGAATCGGTGGCCACAAGATCTTTGTTAGGACAGGAGAATACGATGATGGGCATCTGGGAGAGATATTCATCGATATGCACAAAGAGGGCGCAGCGCTCAGAAGCATCATGAACTGTTTTGCGATAGCTATCTCTCTTGGCCTTCAGTATGGCGTGCCGCTTGAGGAGTATGTCGATTGCTTCACATTCACGCGTTTCGAACCTCAGGGAGTTGTCGATCATCCCAATATCAAGATGTCGACCTCTGTTATTGATTTCGTCTTCAGGTTGCTAGGGATGGAATATCTTGGCCGTACAGATTTCGTACAGGTCAAGCCGACCAGTGATGAGGATTATAAGATGGAGATGGAGCGCAGCGAGATGATGAAGGATATGCCGGAGAAGAAGAAGGATGATGATAAGGAGATCAAGAGGGAGCAGGTTCCCGAGGTTTCCCAGCCTTTGACATTGAAGCCCGATGATGATTTCGCAGACGATTCTTTGCCGGCCATTCAGGTAGCCCCGATGATGGGTGAGATGCAGGCCTCCGCCACAGCCGGCGGGGGAGTTGTTGTGAAGCTTGATAGCAGAAGGTCAGGCAAGATTGTCGGCATGGGAGCGCTCAACGCGCAGCTTTCCGCGGTGGGCGATTCTCCATTCTGTGATCAGTGTGGCCACATGACTGTCAGAAATGGCGCTTGCTACAAGTGTCTCAATTGTGGCAATTCGATGGGATGCTCTTAAATACGTATGTCGTGAAACGTTAAACGTGAAGCGTATTTTTGTAGGGGCGGCCCGCCTTCAGGCCGCCCGTGATTTATAAAAAACTCATTCAAGGAGATTGTTCTATGAAACAAAAGTTTATCACAAAACCGAAAGTATATCTGGTCGGCACTCAGCAGGTGAATGATGAACACTTAAAAGAATTTCTGAATGATGAGGAGATAGCGGAGTTCACGACAGATACAGTTATCCCGGGAGAGATACTCGCCGAATCGGCTGGCCGCATCTGCTATATGTCCTTTGGGAAGGGGAGAAAGAGCAATCGTGAGTATCTCGATAATATTATCTCCAGCCATCATGGCAGTGTTCTCGAACATGTAGTCTGGAATTTTGTGATCACAGGCATCAGCCGCTCTCTCACACACGAATTGATCAGGCACAGGGCGGGCTTTGCATATTCACAGCTATCGCAGCGCTATGTCGATGAGTCGGATGCACAATTTGTATGTCCTCCGCTTTATGTGGATCATCCTGAATTGAAAAAGAAGTGGGAAGATATGATGGAGAGAGCTCATAGAAATTATTGTGAGCTGGCCGATTCGACTGCCGAATATGTCAAAGAAAAATATCCAGAGCTCAAAGGGACCGACCGACGAAAGCTGGTGCGTCAATCAGCTCGATCAGTCTTGCCAAATTCAACAGAGACAAAGCTCTTCGTCTCGGCAAACGCCAGAAGCTGGCGTCACTTCCTTGAGATGCGCGGAAGCAGGCACGCCGATACCGAGATAAGGGAGTTGGCGCTCGCTATATTCAGGGTGTTAAAGCCGCAAGCCCCAAACATCTTTGCTGATATGGATATTGTGAAAGATGAAGGCGTAGAAGAGATCCGAGTGACTCACTCAAAGGTTTAACTATAAATTTTCCCCCACCATTTTTTCGTATGCAGTGTCATGCGGTAGGAAAAAAAAGCGATGGCTATTCCTGCGACAACATCGACGATATAATGCTGTTTAACGAAAAGGACTGAAAGGGATATCCATACGAAGAAGAATGCAAAAAGCCATCTCAATATTTTGTGTGAGTGCCATGTGAGGAGCAGCGCCATGGTCGGGTAGGCCACGTGGAGGGATGGAAAACAGTTATATGGTTCATCTATCGTATAATACAATTTCGTCAGCGTGATGAAGAATCCATGCTCATGTGAAAGATCAGGCCTCATGATCATCTTAACAGGCAGTAATAGAAAGAAGATATAGCAGATCGTAGTCATGAGCCACATCGCGACAACGCCCTGAAAATATTCGGGTTCCCCTCTCAAGCAAATGTATAATATGAGGATGCTGAAATAAACCGATGTGTATCCGAGTATGAACTCAGGGATGAAGGGTATTCTGTAGTCGAGATTTGTTGCCAGAAGATAGTAGTCTCCACGATTTAGAGAGAGCCAGTTGATACCCAAATATCCGAGGGCAAAATATAAGATTAGAAATATAAACCAGAAATTTCTGTTTTGAAGTGGGATTTTTTTAAGCATAAGTGTGTCAATATCAAAGCAGTTAATTTGTGCCAAGCAAAATTTGCAATTGAGTTGACAAAAGGACTGAGGCAATGCACAAAAACGTCATTGTACAGTGGTCAATCAAAAAGGAGTGAAAATGGATAAAGAAAAAGTAAAAAAGGTTTTGGCTGAGAAGGTGGCGCCACGTCTCGCGGCAGATGGCGGTGGCGTTGAGCTGGTGGAGATCCGTGATGATAATGTGGTCGTTGTAAAGCTCACAGGCGCCTGCGGAGGATGCCCATTCAGCACGATGACTTTAAAAGCGGTGGTAGAGGAGTTGTTGAAGGCAGAGATTCCTGAGATAGAAAAAGTTGTGACCGCTTAAATAGAAAATACCGCGTTCGAAGTCTCCGATTCCCAGACTTTAACTTTGGTTATGGGAAAGCCCATATCCTTCACAGCATAGAAGATCATCTCGGCTATTTTTTCTGCTGTTGGATTACCTTCAAACGTCTTGAGGTGTTCCCCCATCTTTGAGAGCTCCTTTGCAAGGGGATCATTTTCATTGAGAAGTAGCGTATGATCGAGTTCAGTTTCTATCCATGTTCCAATCTTCGTCTTTAGTTCATCGAAATGACAGACCATTCCACTTTCATTCAGAGTTTTGCTCCCCAGTGTGATCTTGACCTTCCCTGTATGACCATGCAGTCGCGAACATTTTCCCGGGTCATTCAGAAGCCTGTGGCCATATGAAAAGGTGAATATCTTATTTATCTTATACATATTTTTCCTCCATCAGCAGGGAATTATTTCTCCTGCTCTCTTTGAGTTTACAGTTTCAAAAATGAGTTTTGCCACTTCGTCGGGACGGGTTGCCCTGCCCTGTGGTGCTTTTTTTTGTAACTCACTCCATGTTTTATCGTCGATGCCTTCAGGGCGAGTTACTATATAAGGGGCGATAGCGTTGATTTTAACTTCAGGTCTTAAAAATTTTGCAGCAGCTTTTACAATAGTATTAACGCCCGACTTGGCTATGAAATATGGAATATATTTCGAGTAGGGACTATCAACTGAGGCATCGCTCATGATTACTATCGAGCCGCTTCCTTGTTTTTTCATCTTCAATCCGACTTCCTGAATCATGAAGAATGCCGCTTTGAGATCTACGCTTAAAGCTACGTCAAAATCCTTTTCGGTCACAGAGCCAAACTTCATCTTTTTGAAGAGCGATGCGGCATAGAGCACAGCATCCAGTCCATCCATCTTTTTCCATGCCTCTTCTATTATTTTTATTCTCTCGATTGGATCTGTTAAATCGCCATAGACTGAAATTTTTTCGGTGAGATTAGATTTTGAGGATTTGTGATGCGCCGCGACTTTCCACTTTGCGTTTTTAAAGTATTCTAACGCTGCACTTCCGACATTGCCATCAGCACCTATTATCAGAACTTTTTTCATATCACTGCTCTATATTATAGTGCTTTGGATTTGCAAGTAACTTGAATGAAGACTTAACCCCCCACTTAAAGGCAAATTAACCCGTTTTTTATATGGGAGTAAAAATATAACTGATTGATATTTAACGATAAATTGTTGGCATAAGGTTTGCTTAGTACAATGGCAAAAGGAGAAGTTTCTATGAAGAGATTAAAATTGTTGCTGGTTCTGATTTCAATAATTTTTATATCGGGGGTGAAAATTCCCCTCTTATATTCTGCATCTCAAAGTGGCGTGAAGTTGTTAAAGCAGGATATCTTTCTTGATAAGATTGCAGATGATGGCTCTCTTCTCACGGAGCGTGGGACATTGAGGGTTGACATGATTTTGGAATCCAAAAAGATTGTGAATGTCGATGCCAAGTTGCTCGACGAGGCCAAAAGGGAGATCGTGTTTGACGAGCCGTTCAAATGTTCTTCTCATCAGCTTGTCGCAGGCAAGACGCTTTTTGTGAGCTGCTCGACACTTGTACCTGTCCACCTTTATGAGGATCAGATAAAGGATGACGTTGGACATTTGGGCCTCAAATTTTCTTCCTCTGCTGGAGTAAGCGGTGGCGAATTTTCTCTTCCAGCTTCCAATTCATCTGAAATCATTCAGATTGCAGACAATATCAACTGCCCACAGTGCCCGGAAATTTTGTATATGGCCGATGGACAGATGATCACAGCAGAACTCAAGGATAAACCCAAACCGAATTTTATCATACTCTCTGATTATATCGACACTTCTAAGCCAAAGACTGATACACCTGCCGGAGCTGATAAGACAAAAAAACTTGTAGATGACGGGGCAGGTGCGTGTTCTCTCATTGATGGAGATGGATTTCATCTGAATGCAGTTTCGGAAATTATTATTGTATTAGTTGTGCTGCTCGGCGTGATATTCGGGGTAAGACAAAAGAAGAAGAGGACATAGATGCTGCGAAAGATATTTATTATATCATTACTTTTTTTATACCCAACATTCGTATACGCGGGCGATTTTCAGTGTTACTATTTTCCTAAGGGCTCTCCACCGAAAGAATATAAGGAAAAATGTGGCGATCCAACAGCTTTGCCGGCTGATATTCATGTAAAATTTGTGAAAGATTCTATAGAAAAATGGTTAAAAAAATATAGCAAGTCTGATAGCGCTGCACTTTATACAACGATGAAATCCAATATTGATGAATGCAGAAATTTTGTAAAAACATGGTTCGATTCATGTTTCAATCCTCCAGAATTCGATAAGCAGGAGATGTATCGTTCTAATAATGATGCTACACTTCTAATCAATGGATCAACCGGAAGTGTAAAATATATTGTAGGTGGAGATGAAAAAAATCTCTCGGAGTCAATTCCCAAAATAAGTATAACAGCACCATTGGATATCGATTTGACAAATTTTACGCCAAAAGAAAATGCATTGAACAGGCTTTTTGAATCCCCAAAATTTATTGTGCGAATGAAGAGGGGTAGTTCTGTACATACGGATTCTATAACTGCTCCTAATTTTTCATGTGCTCTATCTAAGGATAAGAAAACAGTTGTCTGTGACGGAAAGGCAAGGCTTTCCTATTTTTTGGATGACAGCGTGCATGATGGAGATGGAGCATCTATTGCAGCGCCAGTGTTTTTTAGCATCCTTGCCACAAAATCTTCAAAGGAGGAATTGAAGGAAATTGTAGACAATATGTTCCCATATTTTTCGATGGATATGTCTCAGTATTCATTCAAATATGTAGATGAAGAGCTGACTTATCAAAAAAGTGAAATGAGCCAGGTTACATCAGCACTGAAGGAGAATGAAGATTTTCTAAATGATTATTTCGATTTAAATGTTTATTCAAAGATATTGCAGTCTGCAACGAACCGCGAATACAATTTTGCCAAATTACGTGTTGCGGATTGTAAGGGAGAGGGAATAGATACTGATGGTGACGGTGTGGATGATAACTGTGATTCCGACAAAGATGGAGATGGCATCATCAATCATCTGGATTCTTTTGTTGCAGATACCACTCCTGAATATTCCGTCTGGGCAGACGATGTTGTACGAATATGTAATAAGAATGATGGTTGCGTGAATGAAAGTGTGAATAAATTTGATTACATTGGAAGACCGAACTGGATGTTCCTTTTTTTGGAATTCAAAATGAATCATGATATTTGTGACCAGAAGGATGAAGAGCTCAAGGTTGTAAGAACCACTTTCACCATCGATGGGAAAGAGCTCAGCAAAGGCGAGATCGATGCAAAGTCATGTGATAAAAAAGGCTGTGATTATACCTGTTCGATTACACGGTGCGAATCAGGCGAGGTGAGATGCCGTCTGGTTGAGAAGGATGATATCACAAAGGAGGCGCTTTTTGGTACAAAGGAGAGTCCAAAGATTACACTGATTTCAGTGATCGGTAAAAATGGCGTTGAGCTCGCATCGAACATGATTCTCAATACCGTACAGTCAAATCCGGAGCGGGTTTTCCTCGATTATACCAACTATCTCGTATCCACTGATAAAAAGTATCAGGCTTGGGATAAAGATGATGATGGCATAATCAATTTAGTCGATAATTGTTTATTAGTAAAAAATGAAGATCAGGAGAATGGCGATAGCGACAGCTTTGGCGATGCCTGTGATTTCGACAGCGACGGAGATCTTATTTTGAACTATGCGGACAAGTCCCCGGATAAAAAGGATAGTTTTGGTTTCAAATTGCCGGAATTTAAGGTCTTTTCAGGATTAAAGAGAGACACCAATGTTTACGAGGCAAAGATCAGTGCTCATGGCTTTCCAAGTGGGAAAACTCAAGGTGATCAGAAAGTCGAAACTCTGGCTGTGGCTGTAATTGATGAACTCAAGGTGAAGAATGAAGATCTGTCTCGGGTTTTAAAGTTTGACGACGACACGGATAAGGATGGCATAAAGAATGACAAAGACAAATGCCCAAAGACCTATGGCATGACCGCGAGCGGTTGCCCTGACACCGATGGAGATAGTATCATAGATGATTTGGACAACTGTCCTC
The DNA here is from genome assembly GCA_043818055.1 of Pseudomonadota bacterium. Lineage (GTDB taxonomy): Bacteria > UBA10199 > UBA10199 > 2-02-FULL-44-16 > JBDRGF01 > JBDRGF01. The sequence continues at coordinate 15,732 of JBDRGF010000137.1, forward strand.
TCGTTTATAACTATTCACAGCATGACGAGGATGGAGATCGCATCGGTGATGTTTGTGACATGGATGCGATCAAGGCCTCAAAAGACAATAATAGCCTGGGTAATTCATCGGATGAAGATGGAGCGGTAAGTTCGGATGGTGCCTCCTCATGTTCTCTTACGGGAGGATCAAAGAAAGATGGGACTTTACCCCTCCTATTAATTTTAGTTTTAATTACCCTCATTTTGAGAAAAAACCGTCTCTGTTTAAATCTAAAAAAATCTTACAAATCAATCATTTAACCTTTTTCAAAAAAACAAGCAATTAACCGGCCAATCGGGTCAGGGATTTTGTGTAGGGAGGATGGGGAAATTGGTTGGGAGATTGTTTTTTTGGATTTCGATGGCAAGCCTTGTCAACCTTCTGACGAGGTTTTTCTGATTAGAGGGTTGTTTTTTGA